>JAYSZT010000158.1:0-1695 GCA_043737915.1 Acidobacteriota bacterium | reverse complement strand
TCGATTCCGATCCTAAAATATTCGGAACCTGAAAACTGGCGCGATAACTTCAGCCGTTACGATCACCGCTGGTAAATTATTTCGATACCTGATTTACCGCAATGATCTTTAGCGTTGAATTTTCCTGCACAAAGACAACATATCTGATATTTTCCGGCTTCCACTCTGAGTTCGTGGGCAATGCCGCGTTGAAAGTTTTTCCGCTTTCTTTGCGATCTATTGTACCGAGCTGTTTAAGTTCGCGAACGACCGAGGTATGCTCGAGCGTGCTTCCCGAATTCTCGCCATTCGAGACCCGATTGGATAGATCGCTCTCGGCAACGGCCAGATAAACGGTTGCTCCATTACTCGAACTCAGTCCCGAAATCGTTCCCTTCAGCGTATTATTTTCGACGGTGAGGTCAACCGTTCCCTTTTCGGCTGTTGCACTCTTTGCGATCTCCTCATTTGCCTTGCCGCGATTCGAACCGACGAATTCACTTAAGCCATCGACAACGATCTGCGGAGTATAGCTGGAATCATTTCCAAATCTCACCGCGTACACTTCTTGTCGTTTGGAAAATTCGGCAGATGAGAACCTGTCTTTCCAACCGAGCCGATCCCAATAATCCACATGAAAACCTAGCGTAATAACATCGGCATTCGGTACCAACTGGTCACGCTGCAACGTCGCCAAAACCTTATCTGCCGGCGGACAACTCGAGCATCCCTCAGACGTAAACAGTTCGACCAAAACTGGTTGTTTCTTACCTTTCGCGATCGGCTCTGCAGATGTTGTTGGCATTGACGCAATCTCGGCCACGTTATTCTCCTGTGCTGATTGGACGAGGCAGCCGGAGAAAACAATGGTGAACGCTAGAATTACGGTTAAAAGTACGACTTTCATATACCTGAAATATGACCACGGACGCCCGATTTATTCCAGCTTTGTTTGGACGATTCGGATTTGGTAAAATCAAAGATTACTCGGGACGACGAAATCTGATCTATGGCGGCTGCGAAAACTAAAGAGGAACAGATCATCGTTCGCGGTGCTCGCACACACAATCTCAAAAATATCACGGTTTCGCTGCCGGTCAACAAACTGACAGTGATCACCGGTGTGTCCGGCTCGGGCAAATCTTCGCTGGCCTTCGACACACTCTATGCCGAAGGCCAGCGTCGATACGTCGAGTCGCTCTCCGCCTACGCCCGCCAGTTTCTTGAGCGAATGGACAAGCCGGATGTCGATGAGATCACGGGAATTTCGCCGGCGATCGCGATCAGGCAAAAGAATTCGACCAAGAATCCTCGCTCGACCGTCGCAACCCAAACTGAGATCTACGATTACCTCAGGCTACTCTTCGCTCGTGCGGGAATGACGATCTGCCACGTCTGCGGACGCGAGGTGAAAAAAGATTCACCGGAATCCGCCGCCGACGAAACGCTCGCCGAATTAAGCGACGGCACGCGATTCTACGTTCTCTTCCCGATCCAGGACGAGGTTTCCCGCGAGGTCGTTAGGACCGCGAAGAAGGCTAAGCCGAAATCTTCGTCGGAGAATCTAAGCACGACTGCGTTTCTCATTTCCCTCCTCCAACAAGGTTTCTCGCGTCTGTTTCGCGGCGGCGAGATGATCGAGTTGCAGAAGCCGGAGGATTATCCGTTCGATAATTTCGACAATACCTTCGTCCTGATCGATCGACTTGCGGCCGC
>JAYSZT010000157.1:0-20062 GCA_043737915.1 Acidobacteriota bacterium | reverse complement strand
GCAACGTTTTGACCTACACGGCAAAGGGAATGTCTAAGGACAATTATTTTTTCGGAGTGCGGGCGGTCGACAAAGACGGCAATAAAAGTCCTGTAGTTTATCCTCGCCCGATGCGGTAACACATTGGTATAAGAGCATTGCCGTATAAATTCGACGTTACGATAACCGCGGTGCAGATTCGGTTTTGATCCGACTTGTGCTAATTTTTAACATTACCCGTAAGATCCCTCCAGATTTTGCTATTGATTAGGAAGTTGTTTAAATGAAGAAGTATTTATTGTGCGCCGCGATCTTTTCGATCGCCGTGACATTTAGCATCGTCGGGTTTCGAGCGTCGGCTCAAACTGAGGTTTTGATCGATTCGGAGTCGTCTTTCGTCTCGCCAAATATCGTTATCAGTCAGGTGCAAACCGGCGGAGGTGTGGCGGACGATGAGTTTGTCGAGCTGCACAACAACGGCTCGGCGGCTGTCGATCTCAACGGCTACCGGCTTGTTTATCGTTCGGCCACTGGGTCGACCGATATTGGTCCATTTGCGACCTGGACAACGTCGACACTGATCCAACCGGGCCAATACTATTTAATTGCTTCAACCAACTACGACGGCGGCATAACACCCGATCTGACCTACAATCCGGCGGTATGCTTGTGTTCGATGGGTCAGGGCGGCGGAGGCCTCGCCGTCAGGAACGGTGCACAGAATACCGGAACCGTGATCGATTCCCTCGGTTGGGGAACAGCAACCAATATTTTCGTTGAAACAACCGTCGCCACCGCTTCTGTAAATAACAACAGTACCGCCCGAAATCAGGGTGGCTGTCAGGATACGGATAATAACGCTAATGATTTCTCCGGCCTCGTCCCGGGTGCGGCGCGCAACTCGGCAACGACCGCTTTCCCTTGTAGCGGCAGCGGAGGAACTCTCTTTGCGGCAATCTCTGCAAATCCGACAACAGTTTCACCGCTCGGCAATACGCTTTTCAGAGTTACTGTGACTCCGGCGACCACGCCACCGAGCACCGGAATCACCGTCGTTGGCAATCTGACCAACATCGGCGGTTCGGCGACGCAAACGTTCTTTGATAACGGAACAAACGGCGACGTCACACCCGGCGACAACATTTATTCGTATTTAGCGACAATTCCGAGCGGATTTCCCGGCGGCAACCAGACGGTCACGGCGGTCGCATCAGACGCTGAGGCCCGAACCGTCAATCTGAATCAGATCATTACGATAAACGCCCCGCTGCCGAATGAGGAACCGCTTCTTTTCGGCAACCCAAGCGGAGCGACGCCCGACATTGCCAATGAGAATAACTATCTCATGCTCAAGCCGCAGTATACGATCTCGTACAACCGCAGCAAGGCAACGCCGAACTGGGTCGCGTGGCGGCTCGATAGCAACTGGATCGGCACGACGCCTCGCCAGGACGATTACCGCCCGGATCCGGCATTGCCGTCCGGCTGGTTTCAGGTACTTGATACGAGCTATTCCGGCTCTGGATACGACCGCGGCCATATGTGTCCGTCGGGCGACCGGACGAACTCGGTTCCGAATAATTCGGCGACATTTCTCATGACTAACTTTGTGCCGCAACTATCGGCAAACAATCAAGGGCCGTGGGAAGAATTCGAGACCTATTGCCGCACACTGGCTGGCCAAGGGAACGAGATCTACATTATGACCGGTCCAAACGGTGCCATCGGCACGATCGCGTCAGGTCAGATCGTTGTTCCGAAGGTCACGTGGAAAGTGGTTCTTGTGCTGCCCAACGGAACCAACGATCTGGAGCGAGTTAATCGCGGTACGAGGGCTTTCGGCATCATCGTTCCCAATGAGCCGCCACTGAATATTAACGCTCCGTGGCGTGATTTCCGCGTAACGGTCGATACGGTGGAGAATCTGACCGGCTATAACTTCTTCACGAATATTCCGAAGAACACTCAGGAACTGATCGAACGAAAACGGGATAGACTGTAATAGCGTTTACACTTCGGGTATCCGCGTACCTAGGCAAAAAAGGCACCGGCATAACTGACCGGTGTCTTTTTGTTTTTCCTATGAGTCGCGAAGTTGGTTCTTAGATCTTCTCTAGAATGATCTGGGCGATCGCGTGATCGGTAGTGTGCGAGAGTGAGATGTGAATGGCATCGGCTCCGAGTCGATCTAAAATTATTTTAGCCTCGCCCTTGATGATGAGCGATGGCACACCTTCGTCCGATTGGACTACCTCGATATCCTGCCAGGTTATTTTGCCTCGCCAGCCCGTCTTTATTGCTTTGAGAAAAGCTTCTTTGGCTGCAAATCTGGCTGCGTAGCTCTGGAAAGCAGCGACGCCTTTGCTTTCGCAGTATTCGCGCTCGCCCGGCGTGAAGACCCGTTCGGTAAAACGCGGAGTTCTTTCCATCGTTTCACGTATACGATAAACTTCAACAATGTCGATGCCGGTAGATAAGATCATGAGTCAACAACCCGAGACACGCGGTGAGCAGGCACAAGGCGAACACCAAATTCTAACCGAAAGCGGCTTCTATTGGCGAGACCGCAGAGGCGTTAAGGTTCTCGTGAGTAAGGCTCTCGAGGAAGCCGGGTTTACTAATGGGTTTTCGACGCGGCTTGGCGGCATCTCGGCGTTTCCTGACAGCGATCTCAATCTCGCTGGTTTTAACGAAGACGCCGCTGAGAATATTTACGAAAACCGCCGAAGATTTCTGGCAGCGTTTGACGGCGAATATAAACTGGCGATGGTCTGGCAGGTTCACGGCAACGAGCTTAAGATCGTGCGTGATCTGGCCGACATAGGTGATTCAGAAGAAAACGCGGATGCCGTGCTGTCAAATCTCCCGGGTGTTCTCGCCGGAGCCAAAACCGCTGACTGCGTTCCCGTCTTGATCGGTGACCCGAAAACAGGTGCGTTTGCGGCAATTCACGCTGGTTGGCGAGGGACAGTTCGGTCGATCGTAATGAAAGCCGTCGAGCGTATGAAAGTCGAATTCGACTCAGATCCAGCCGACCTAATCGCCGCCATCGGCCCGGCGGCGTGCGGACGAAACTATGAGATCGGACAGGACGTGATCGACGAATTTAGAGCGAATTTCGAAGCGTCGGACAAATATTTTTCGCCCACTCGCGACGGCCATGCACTTGTCGACCTTCATCTTGCTAACCTTGATCAGCTGATAGCTGCCGGTTTGAATGCGAAAAAGATCTCAACCGCTCCATTTTGCACAATGGAGCGGATCGACCTTTTCTTTTCGTACCGAGTCGAAAAAAAGAAGAATGGCAAAACCGGTCGCCTGCTATCCGTGATCGGACGACGCTAAAGCACAGTTGCAGTCAAAGTTAGCTTCTTTGATTTCGGCGGATAACAAACCTCGTTCGTACATGCCTGATATCGCACAGTAACATTCACTTTCACTGCCATATTTCGGTAGTTTTTTGGAACCGTCACATTAAAGCTAAATGTTGTACGGCCTTCGTAAACATTTATCGTATTCTCCGAAAATTCGAATTTCCGGTTCTTTCCCCTTGGATAGTTAACCGCTCCGATGCGAACACCGCCTGACGACGTGACGCGAACAGACGTCGGTATCGCGTACTCGCTACCCGGACGGCTCGAGTTCACGTGCAGGTTGCCCGGAATGTTCAGAACTACGGTTCCGCGGGTAGGGACGCCAAGTTTGACCGTGCCGTTTCCGATCGAACCGTTCACTGTTTGAGCATTCGCCGATGATATTAAACCGACCGCGATCAAAAATGCAGCCGCAACAATTGCCTTCAAAAATTGGTTTTTCATAAATTTGCTTAAGAAACTGTAATGCCTGACCTTGCCGTATTTATTTCAAAATGAAACTCGCGACTATCGTTTCGATGCGGTTAGCGACATCTTCGTTCGCATCTTCCAGGGCAATAACTTTTAATTCGAACAGATCGGGACCGCTGGCCGCGATCTTATATATTTCGCGATAGCCGATTCCCTTCTCGATGCGTTCGGCCTCGATCACACGATATTTTCGTTCGTCAATTATCTCCGGGATGTCTGATCTCACCCCTGACGACTCTTTGATACGAGCGAACGCCTCGTCTATCGTCGAGTTCTCAAAACGCCTGATCTCAACACGAGCCTGCCGAACGTCTGCTGCGTGTTCTACGCCGAATTCGCGAGAATAGGCGTCTAGCTCGAGTGCCGGATCGCGATTGATTACGTTCAGAAACTCCGCCGGCTTCTCGAGAACGAACGCGTCCGTCTCGACAGTCTCCGGCTCAAACGCCTCGGCTGCAGTCTTTTTTATCTTCGTCGACGCATAGACCATCAGGGCGACGAGTAATAATCCGGGGATCAGAAGTTCCATAATCGTAAACCTGGAAATATGAAAAAGTGAAAAGGCATCTAAACAACTATGAAACCCTCTTAAATTTTCACATTTTAACGTTTTCTACTTTATTTCCCATCGCCGCGAGTTGACCGCAGGCAGCGTAGATGTCGCTTCCCCGAGGTTGCCTGACGTAAGCGGAAATGCCGCGAGACTCAAGTGTTTTCTTGAATCTATCGACTCGCTCGGGCGTCGATGTGTTGTAGTCGAGCTGTTCGGCTCCGTTATGCGGTATTAGATTGATCTTCACACGGGTTAGTTGAAAACGTTCGAGTAGTGACGCCAGTTCGCGCGCGTCGGCGTCGGCGTCGTTAACGCCGCCGAGCATCACATATTCGAACGTAAACCGCTCGCCGCGCCGCAGGCTGCCCTCAAATTCCTTTGCCGCCGTCATCAGTTCGCCGAGATCCCAGCGTTTGTTGATCGGCATTAGTTTGTTCCGGAGTTCATCGGTCGGAGCCGAGAGCGAGATCGCAAGATGCGGCCGGTTCTCGAGTTTCGCAAACTCGTATATCTGCGGTACGATACCGGCGGTCGAGATCGTGACTCGATTCGGGACGATGAAGAGGCCATTTTCACTCGACATTATCTCAAGTGCCTTGACGAGATTCGCAAAGTTAAGGAACGGTTCACCGGCCCCCATGCCGACAAGATTTGTTCCGTGCGGAGTCTCGCCGCCGATTCCGTAAACGTCGTTGAGGACGGTTATCACCTGCTCGACGATCTCGCCCGAGGTCAGATTTCGTAAAAGGCCAAGTTTGGCGGTCAGACAAAAATCACATTTGAGCGGACATCCGGACTGAGAAGAAAAACAGATAGTGTCGCGGTTCTCGCTCGGGATGAAGACCGCCTCCACCGGATATCCGTCGGCGGTTTTCATCAAGTAACGTCTTGTGCCGTCGATCGAGACGTACTTGGCATCGACAGTTAAACGCGAAATATCCGCACCTTCCTCAAGCCGCGACCGAAATCGTTTCGGCAGGTCGCTGATCTCGCTGAACGAATTTAGCCTACGTTCATGGATCGCCTTAAAAACCTGTACGGCGCGGTATTTCGGTTCGCCCATCTCGGCGGCGAGCGACTCAAGTTCCGCCTGTTTCAGGCCAGTGATATGTATTCGCGTTGACACGACATCTATTTTACCGTATCCGCCGCCAAACTGCTCTACTGGCCTCCAGTTTGATAGACTTGGACAAAGCCTCGATATGCTTGGAATGCACCGAACAAGACTATTTTTCGTAGTTTCTCTTACTCTTTCATTGACCGGTTTCGGCTGTCAAAAAACGGCTGAACGTTTTCCGGACGGTGATCCAGCATCGACTACTCCGTCTGCGTCATCCGCTCCGGCGATTGATGGCTTACCGTACGGAAACCCATCGAATGCAACCGCGGATCCGTTAAACGCAGATAATTATCTGGTTATTCACGACTCTCATGTCCTTTCGTATAACAATTCACGCGGCACTGCTAATTGGGTCGCGTGGACGACAAAGCGGGCCGATCTCGGCAATTCAATTCAGCGGCCGCAGTTCCAACCAGACCGTAGCCTGCCAAACGGATTTCGAAAGGTTGCATATTACGACTATTCGGGGAGCGGTTATGATCGCGGCCATATGCTGCCGAGCGCGGATCGCTTCGCTGATAGACAATTAAATGAACAAACGTTCTTGATGACGAATATCGTTCCGCAGACGGCCGATCTCAATCAGTTTCCCTGGGAACAGCTCGAGTCGTACTCACGACTCTTAGCACGCCAAGGAAATACTATCTATACCGTATCGGGGGTTTACGGTGACAGAGAAAGGTTACGCAACCGAATCACGGCACCGACTAATTGCTGGAAAATAATTGCCGTAATACCGCCCGGACGCAAAGAGATAGACGCTAGTACACGCATTATCGCCGTCGATATTCCCAATATCGACGGGATCGAGCGGACTACCTGGCAGAAATACAGCACAACTGTTCGACTGATCGAAGAAAAAACCGGATACGACCTATTCCGAACTCTGCCGAGAGATATTCAGAACGCGATCGAATTAAGCATCGATAGAAAATGATCGATGGCTCGAAACTTTGGTTACGCTGTCTCCGTAAGACGAGAATATGAAAACTACGATACTTCTGACGCTAATCGCTCTGTTTGCTACGGCCGGGTTCGCCCAAACCCCGAAACCGGCGGATCCCGCTGACGTATCGTCGCTCGATGCGATCATGAAGGCCGTTTACAGTTCGATCTCAGGCGATGCCGGGAAGGCCCGAGACTGGGACCGTTTCCGTTCCCTTTTTCATAAAGATGCCAGACTGATCCCAACCGGCAAAAACCCAACATCGGGGCTGGTTACCGCGAGCGCCATGTCGCCCGACGAATACATCAAACGAGCCGAACCTTATTTTGCGAAAGAAGGTTTTTATGAAACCGAAACGGCCCGCCGCGTTGAGACCTTCGGCGGCGTCACCCACGTTTTCTCGACCTACGATTCGCGTCACGCCGCCGCCGACGCGAAACCGTTCGCTCGCGGCATCAATAGTTTTCAACTGCTTAATGACGGAAAACGCTGGTGGGTCGTCACAATTTATTGGCAGGCCGAAACACCGGAACTTCCGATTCCAAAAAAGTATCTGAAAAGCAAAAATTAGGTTTAGCGAACGGTTTTCGAATCACCCGAAAGTTGGCAAGATAATCGGACTTTCGAACTGCTAAAACGATGGCGGAACACACTAGCGGTCGGATCTTTCCGACCGCCTTTTTGCGCAATCGAACGGTTTGTGTAATATCGAATCCAAGCGTGTTCTTATCCAGGAGAAAATGGACAAATTATGAAAGCCGAACAAATATTTTCCGTTGTCAACCTCATTGCTGTTCTTGGATGGCTCTTGATCGCGATTTTGCCGAGGTGGAAATATACGCGCATCGTGGTGCTGTCGGGCGGTATTCCGCTGTTGCTCTCGGTTGCCTACACGGCATTGATCATAATGTTTTTCGGCAATGCCGAGGGCGGGTTTGATTCACTCGCAAACGTGATGAAGCTGTTTACGAATGAGTGGGCAGTGCTCGCCGGCTGGATACACTACCTTGCCTTCGACCTATTTGTTGGCAGTTGGGAGGTGCGGGATTCGCAGGAAAAAGGCGTGTCGCACTTGCTCGTGATACCCTGCCTTGTGCTGACATTCCTACTCGGACCGATCGGCTTTTTAACTTATTCGATCCTACGCTTGCTTGCCGCGAACGGAGACGAAACGGATGGCGAGTTTGTTGCGTGATACACCGCCAATATGTTCGCGGTGATTTCTGGTTCTGCTGCGATCTATCGTGAGAAATCTCCCATTCATTGTCCTTAGCTATTTGAGGAAGATCTGATCAGCTTTTGATCCGCCATTCGCCGTTGAAAGCAAGGTCTGCACTGCCGATGATGACGATCTCGTCATCATCACGCCATATCACCTTGGTAACGCCGCCGGGCGAATGCACGCTGACCTCACGGCCAGTTTTTAACGTAAAAGCACTTAATATAGCGGCACCCGCGGAACATGAACCCGACGCCGAGGTCTCGCCTGCACCGCGTTCCCAGATCCGAAGCTCGACGTTTTCGTGGTCGATGACCTTCACGAAAACGACATTTACGCGTTCCGGAAACTTCGGGTGGATCTCCATCGCACGCCCTACGCCACGCCAGTCAAAATCGAACGTCTGGACAAATATGCAGGCGACCGGATTACCAACGTTCACAGCTGAGATTCCGTGAGTATAACCCGCGATCTCGATCGGCTCATTAACAACCGCTTCGCGACGCGGGATCGCCAGAAATGGTATCGCATCTGATGCAAATCCAGGTTTCCCAACTTCCGCCTCAAACCAGAATTCGTTGTTTTTACGCCGTTCGATCAAATGATAAATCTTGATACCACTACGTGTTTTGAGCCTCAGATCGTCGTCGGTCCAGATCTTTTTGTAATGCAGGTACGCGACCGCACACCGCGTGCCGTTGCCCGAAAAGCCGGCGACGCTACCATCGGGATTAACGATCTCGCAACTGAAATCGGCATCTCCTTCGTCTAGCCGTGCCAAAACGGCGATCCCGTCCGAACCTGCCCCGGTGTTCCGATTGCAAAGATCGACGGCGAGCTCGCTGAACGACATTCCGGCTGGAATATTCTCTTGCTCGATGACAATGTAGTCGTTACCGAATCCGTGAAATTTACTGAAAGCTATTGAACTCATTTAACTTTTTCGATCTTCGAGATCGTTTCCTGACCGTCCTTGTAGACGATCACAAATTCCACCTCGTCACCAACGGCAATTCGTTTGAGCATCGCTTTGTCAGTCACGTAAAATTCCATAAGCATCGGCGGCATGAGGCCGACGATCTCTTTGTGATCGAGCTCGACAGAACCTAGATCGCTATTGATTTTGGTGACTTTGCCTCGACCGGGATAATCGCCGTTTTTTGGCTTTGGCATCGAGGTCGGTGCCGGCGTCGCTGTCTTGCTCGGCGTGGGAACGGCTGAAACTTTGTCCGCGTCTTTGACACCGCAGCCGATCAATACGACTGAAGCAATTGCGACGACTAGTCCTGCGAGCTTCATATAACCAGGATAAGGGTTTGTGACGCCTGATGAAAGAAAAATCTTTATCGTTTGACCGGAGTGATCTTCAGGACGAGGCTTTCGCCTTCGCGTATTACGATGACTTCGTATTCTTCACCGGCCTTCATCGTTCCAAGAACAAAAGTATAGTCCGCTGCGTTTCGCACGTTTTTCCCGTTAAGTTTTACGATCTTATCGCCAGCCTTGATCCCGGCCTTGGCTGCCGGCGAACCGTCACGAACACCATCGAGCACAAGCCCGTCGGTCGAATCAGCGTAGTTTGGAATCGTACCGAGCGAGATATTAAAGCCCATCCGTCCGCCGAGGGCGGTTGTCGATTTGGCAACTGTGTAGGTCGGTCGCAGCGGATTATCATCGATCGTCCTCGTGACGGTTGCGACCAGTCGTGTAACGACCGCTAAGCCGTCATAGTTTATTTTTTCTGCTGTGTCCGAGGGCTTGTGATAATCGAGATGAGTTCCGGTAAAAAAGAAAAGTACCGGAATTTTCTTTCCGTAAAATGGAGAGTGATCTGACGGACCAAAGCCGTCTTCGTTCAGAGCGAGGTCGATCGCCTGCCCGACTCCAAACGTCGTTTGCTTGTCGTAAGCCGTTTCGCTGTCACGTTTGACCAGATCTTTCCATTCGGTGGCCGTCCCGATCCCACCTACGGTCAGTTTCGCGTTCGTCATTCGCCCGACCATATCAAGATTTAACATCGCGACGGTTTTTTCAAGCGGCCAAACGGGTGCGTCGACGTAATGCTTCGATCCGAGCAGGCCTTCTTCCTCGCCACTGAAGGCGATGAAGATAAGCGTTCGCTTGTTTTTGAGCCCGGCGAATTTACGGGCAAGTTCGATGATCGCGGCGGTACCAGAGGCGTTGTCGTCCGCTCCGTGATGAATTTCAGTTGAATTTGCAGCGAGGCTTCCCTGTCCCCCGCGGCCGAGATGGTCGTAGTGAGCACCGATAACGATCGCCTCGCTTTTCAGCTTAGGGTCGGTGCCGGGGACGATACCGATCACGTTGTATGCCGATGATCGCTTCTTAATGAGATTTACTTTAAAGCTGACTACCGGATCTGTATTGCGATGAGGATAGCTTGTTTTGACCGCCGGATCTGTTCGCATTGCGATCATGCCCTCGACCAAACCTAGAGCGTCTTTCTCGGTACCGATAATATTCTCGGCGGAGTTTCGAGATACCACAAAGGTTGGAAGGGCGGCCTCGCCTAATGTCTGATCGTAGGTTAACTGAGTCAGTTTATCATCTTCGAATTTCTCTTCGCGGGAGATGATCAACAGCCCGACAGCTCCCTTGTCTTTTGCGATCAAAGCTTTCGTACGTATGTCGAAGCGGCCGAATAGACTGCGCGGATTATCATTATCCGGCTTGCCGTCAAATACCAAGACTACCTTGCCCTTAACATCGAGAGCCTTTCCGTCCACCACGTAATCGTCGTATTTCGGGTCGGTCGATGAAATCCCAAATCCGGCAAAAACGACCTGCGTCGCAACGATCTCACCGTTCGGTGAAAAGCCGACGGGTTTCGCCGGAACCAGATTCTCGACCTTTATCCGGCCTCCGCCGGCCTGTGTGACCTCAAGCGAAAAGGCGTTCCCCGTCTTTGCCATCTCAACACCCGTTACATAGGGAAACGGTTGCAGATAGCCGGCCTTTTTACCGCTAACGACTCCCGGTCTTAGCTTTAATCCCGCAAAAAGCCCGGCGATGTACCCCGACGCGGTCGTCGCTCCCGGTTCACCCGTCCGACGACCCTCGAGTTTGTCGGAAGCGAGATACCCGACCGTCTTACGAAGGTTCGCCTCGGTCGCATCAGCAACCTTAACCGTTTGACCAGAAACAGAGAATGCAAATGAAACTAATAAAAGTAGCCTAAAGAATTGTTTTTTCACAATATTAACTTGGAATGACATCAACTACGATTACCTCAGGAGTTGCCCAAAATCTAACTCGCGATGTGTCTCTTCCCTCCATTCGGATCCCTCGATCTGGGCTTAAAGACGCATCTTCGACTTTATAAATCCTGCTTTCAGATCGAACCTTAAACGTTCTTTCAGAAGCATCACTGATCTGATGTTAAAAAGCGATCGATTTAGTAAAAAACTCTTTAAGACGGCTCCCTTCAGAGGCCCGCTGATTTACGTATTTGAGGTCGAGGGCGGACAGACGATCAGTCACTTTCTCGCCGTCAACCGTTCTGATCGCTTTGCCGCCAGAGTAATAAATTCGAGCTTCGCTCGGCGGTTCCTCGCTCTCGACCCTGTAGGTGAATAGCATTAACACGCCAGTTTCCGAGAACAACCACTCTTCCCGAAAACGCCTATCCGAAATGCGACGTTCGTTAATCACAATCACCAGCTTATCGGGATAAGGTCGCTCCTCACTATCGCCGCCCTTATAAAAGAATTTAACTGTCTTGCTATAGATCCCGACCGCACGCCACTGATGTCCACGGCTATTGATCGCGAGCGTATTCATCACGAGTTCGCCGATTTCGCCTTGTTCGTCGTCCGTCTCACAAAGCCGAGCCTTTTCCGCAACGTCAGTATAGATCTTATCGATCTTTTTAACGGTTTCATCGTTTTGGCCGAAAACGCCGATAGATGTAAGCAAAAGAGTTGCGACACAGAATATTTGTTTTTTCATATGATAAGGAACGAACATCTGGATCGGAAGTTGTATCTCCCTATGTTCCTCGCCCCTTCGGGTTCAAGAATTCTTAAGCCCGCTCTCCACGCAGAGTCTGCTGACATGACGAAAAAACACAGAGCAAGAGTTTAATTCACCCAATCAGCGATGAATACATTTGTATCGCCGGTCGTTGCGGCGTTTCGGTTTGAGGCGAAAACTAGTTTTTTGCCGTCCGGTGAGAACATTGGAAACCCATCGAATGTTTCGTTGAACGTGACTCGCTCAAGACCTGTGCCGTCGACGTTGATCAATGCGAGGTCGAAGTTTCGCTTGCGAGCGTCGGTCGCGAAATAGTTAGTACAGAAGATTATCTTTTTCCCGTCCGGAGTGAAATACGGTGCAAACGAGGCGGCATTGAGCTTTGTCACCTGACGTTTGTTAGTGCCGTCGGCATTCATCGTCCAAAGCTCAAATGTTGTTGGGACAACAAGGTGTTTGGCAAGGAGCTCTTTATCGCGGGCTACTAATTTCGGGTCGGTCGGGTGCGAACCGCGGTACACGATCATTTTTGAATCTGGCGAATAAAAGGCCCCGCCGTCGTAGCCCGGTTCATTGGTCAGCCGCTTAATGTTTTTACCGTCCTTATCCATTGAGTAAAGCTCAAGATCGCCATCGCGTTCGGACGTGAAGATTATCTTCTTACCGTCCGGGGAGACAGTTGCTTCCGCATCATATCCGGGCGAATTAGTGAGTTTCTTAATATTCTTGCCGTCAGGCGTCGATGTGTAGATCTCGTAGTCAGGATAGACCGCCCAAACATATCCTTGGGTGAAATCCGGATTAGGCGGGCATTCCTTCGCTCCGCCGTGCGTTGATGCATAAAGCACCTTTTTTCCGCCTTTGAAGAAAAAAGAACAAGTCGTTCGACCATCACCATTTGAGATCATCTTCGTATTAGATCCGTCGATATTCATCTTATAGATCTGATCGCAGCCTCGGCCGTCGCGCTTCGACTGAAAGATCAATTGTTTGTTGTCTGACGAGAAATACGCCTCGGCGTTCTCACCGCCGAAGGTAATCTGCTTAATATTCTGCAGACGGCCTTCGCCGGCAACGGCCAGCGGCTTCTCCTGGGCGAATAGGTTTGACAATGCGGTTATAATTACAAAGGCGGCTAAAAATACAATTTTCATACAAGTACCATATTATTACGCCCGGGTAGTTTTCGCATCTGAAATTATTAGTTTCGCGAATTAAGGTTTTTGTAACACTTCATCCCTGTTACTCGAAAGCCGACGTGTTGTCGGGAAATGTGTTGTATTATATTGAACGGATTATGGTTTTTGAGACCAACAGAGATGTTTTGGAATGGTACGAACGACAGGAGCGCGTGCTGACCCCTCACTTTATCGGCAACATTCCTTGGGAAAAGGTGAAAGATCATCCTCTGGATGAAAAGCTCATTCCCGTTCTTTTGTATATGCGTGACGTCGAGACTCTCACGGATATGTACCACCGTGAACTGCTCCGCACGCCTACCGGCAAGGATCCGTTCATTAGCAAATTCATGGAACGCTGGGGAATCGAGGAGATCACCCACGGCGAAGTTTTGAACAGGTTTTTGAATGAAGCCGGTTATGAAACCGGAGAGAAGTGGCAAACCGAGGTTCGCTCTGACGTTACGAGCAGCTATAACAGCATCGCCTACCTGATGATGATCCTGACCAATCTCATCGGCAAAAAATTCACCGCTACGCATATGACCTTTGGAGCGATCCACGAAATGGAGGCCGCCCAAGGATACCGTCGCTTGGTCGCGATGGCCGATCATCCGGTGCTGACGTACATAGTTAATGGCATCATTCGCGAAGAATCGGTTCACGCTCAGTTTTATCGCTGCGTCGCCCGGATCGAGCTTGATAAGAATGAATTTGCGCAAAAAATGGCTCGTTGGGTAATAGAGCGTTTCTGGGCGCCTGTCGGGCAGGGGTCACTGGCAAAAAAACGCACTGAATACACCATCGCGACGTTATTTGCTGCCGAGGATACTGTCGAAGGGTTTCACAAAACGGTGACCCAACGCGTCCAGCAACTCCCCGGATTCGAGGGCATCACGAAGCTTACCGACACGATCGGAGAGATGGCTGGGCACACTTCGTTAAATTTTGAAGCCGCAGGTTTTGAAGCAGTTTAGTTTGCTCGATAATATTCGATCCTGGCGCTCGTCTCCACACCGATCTTCCCTTCAGATTCTGCGTAGTCTAAGTGTGCGATCGATTCTGAAATAGCTAAAAATCTGTGAACATCGTGGTCGAATGATTTAGGGAAGACATGTCTCGCAACCTCAAACGCAGTTAGACCCGTTCCCGAAACCAGCGATATAACTTTTTTCTGTCGGTCGTCGATCGCCCGCACGTATCGATGAAACAGTTCGTCGAAATCAGTTATCGCCTCGCCGTGGCCGCCGTACGCGAGCGTCGGTGAAAAGCTTCGCAATCGGGCAAGGCTGACTAGATATTCCGCCAGCGACCTGAACCTTTTCTCGGGTGCTAGAGGATCCGGTGAGACGATCGGGTTTGGAGTTATCCGCTTCAAAACGCAATCCCCGCAGATCAGCGTCCGGTCAGCCTCGCGAACGAATGAGCACGAGCCCGGCGTATGCCCAGGCGTGTGCAGAACGCGAAGCGAGCCGCTATCGAACTCGAGTTCCATATCGTCCTTCAAGCTCCGTACGTCGCCATCGGCAAGAGAGTCCGTCAAGAGACTAATTTCGTCATACATCCCTCTCATCTCTTCAAAAACTGACGCCGGAACGCCCGAACGCAGCATTAAGTTACGATGTTCGTCATGGGCGAGGCGGCCAAACAGATGTCCGGTTTCCCAGTCATGGACAAAGATCTCGGCATTTTTCGCTTCGTCCCGGACCTGTTTCGCGAGCCCACAATGATCTTCGTGGGCGTGCGTGAGCACTATTCGTCGCACGTCCGAAAATTGCACTCCGTGTTTCCCTAGTTCACGACGAAGCGCCGCCGTCGCCTCAGGTGTCTTTGGACCGACATCGATCAACGTTAGCGGATCCTCCTTGATCAGGTAAACATTAACGTCACCAACGTAAAACGGAGTCGGGATCGAAAGCTGAATGATATTCATAAAAATCGAACGTTTGTGGCGGGAAACACTCTCCAATTGAGCCCTTTTGGAGGATAATTGGCAATTGCAACAATATTAAGCCCCGCAATTACAAAATTATTACATTTTTGCTTGCTTATAAGCCTGAATTGAGTTAAAAATTTCAAAGCAAATCTATTCCGAAAAGTTATCTATAAATAAATATTGCGAATGACCACTTTGTCGACGTGCCTATGATTGGTTAAAGACCGAAAAAGTTCATCTGACCCACACTGCAAATATTTATTTTGACCTCAGATACCTTCTCGAAGACAAAGCGAAAGGAGAAAAAGAATGAGAGTATTTCCGCCCAGCATTACCGCCGTGGCCGTAAAAATTGGTTCGTTTTTAGTTGTTTCGATGATGCTTGCGGCATCCGCCCTAGCCCAAACACAGGCAGCCGCAGCCGACCTGACCGGAACCGTCACCGATCCGACAGGAGCTGTCGTTGCCGGTGCAACAGTCCGGGTCAAAGGAAACGCGACCGGCATCAACCGAACAGTCACCACTGACGAGCAAGGCAACTATCAAGTGATCGGATTGCCTCCGGGCGAATACGAGGTCTCAGCCGAGGGAGCATCGTTTAAGACAAGTGTTGTTTCGGGAGTTAAACTTACGGTCGGACAGAGTGCCGATCTGACGATCAGGCTCGAACTGGGTGATACCAACGTCGTCGTAAACGTGACCGGCGACGATGTTCTCTTGATCGAAACCGCCCGTTCGACCGTCTCGAACACGATCGACCAGCAGAAGATCAGCAATTTGCCGATCAATGAGCGTAGTGCCACCGGATTTGCATTAACCCTTTCGACGGTCGGTCGCGATAATGGTCGCCCGATCGGCCCGGCACCGACATCCGGTTTGAATATCGGCGGACAGCGAGGACGATCGACGCAGGTCAACGTAGATGGTGCCGATTTTACTGATAACTCGATAAATGCCTCGCGAACGACCGTGTCGATGGAAGCGGTCCAAGAATATCAGGTCGCTACAAACTCTTACACTGCTGAATTCGGTCGTGCGACCGGCGGCGTCATAAACGTTGTAACGAAACGAGGTACGAACCAGTTTAACGGCAACGCATTCGGCTTTCTTCGTGATAAGAGCATTCAGGCCCGCAACGCCTTTGCTCCGGTCGACAAACCGGATTTCCGTCGGACTCAGTACGGTCTGACCTTTGGCGGACCGATCGTCAAAGACAAAACATTTTTCTTCGCTGCTTTCGAACGCCGTCAGCGGGATGAATCAGGCTTCTTCACAAGTGACGTCCGCGGAAATCTAACGGCATCAGCGACCATTCCGGTCATTCCGGGACTTAACCCGATCGCCCGCACTTTCGTCAATTTGACTTCAGCTCAGGCGGCAGCGATCAACCAATTGGTTTCCTCCGGCATAGCGGCAAATATCTGCGGAGCACGTGCGTATGCCTTTTTCGCCTCGAGCGGAGGCCAAACTGCACTCACGGGATCAAATCCTCTGATCAGTCCGAATGATGGCAGCGGTTGCCCGGTGATCTCACCGATAACGCCGGGTGTTGTAGCTTCTCGCTTTTTGCTCACAGGTGCTCCTGTTCCGACCGGGACGAGCAACGCAGCCGGACAATTTATTGCATTTCGTCCGCTCAACGATCTTCAGCGAATATTTCCTGTCACCGAACGGGCAAATTACTTTACTCTACGCGGGGATCACAATATCAACGCCAACAACCAGCTTTCGCTTCGGTTAGGATATAACACCGGCAATCTGACCGGCATCCAAGTCGAATCGCAGAATCAATCGCTCGGGCAGAATGATTTCTCGCGAACCGGCATCACCACGGTGAAGGACCTTTCGTTCAACACTTCGCTTAGCTCGACGCTGACACCGACAACGGCAAATGAATTTCGATTTAGTTTCGGACGCCGCAATACGACCTTTAGGTCGCAGAATGCCGATGCGGTCTCGTTCAATATCTCCGGTACGGCATTCATTGGACGTGAGCTCTTTTCACCGGTCGATCGCGTTGAGAAACGCTTTCAGTTTGTCGACAATTTCAATTGGGTGATTGGCAGCCACACGCTCAAATTCGGAGGCGACATCAATTTCATTAACATCCCGACCGCTCGCTTCGAACTGAACTTTGCCGGTCTCTTTAATTTTGGCGATTTCGAAGCTACGAATTTGAACGCCGCGTTCGCCGGCCTTCCCGCGTTCACGCCGGTTCAGAGTTACGGACTCGGATTGCCATCGATCTACGTTCAGGGTTTTGGAAATCCCAACAGCGTCATCAAGAATAAACCACTTGCATTTTTTGCCCAGGATTCATGGAAGGCAACGAAACGATTAACGCTGAATTACGGTATTCGGTATGACGTCGAATTCACCGACACGATCGCTCCCGTTGCAATCACGGATCCGCTGACGAACATCAATCTTTCTGCGGCGAACATCCTGGCTGCTCAGGATGCCCTCGGCGTACAACAGGGATTGCCGCGCGACAACAATAATTTTGCCCCCCGCTTTGGATTCGCGTTGGATCTAATGGGCAACGGCAAAACGGTGGTTCGCGGTTCCGCCGGTCTTTATTACGACCACCCGCTTTTGGCAATTGCCTTCAACTCGGACATCGCTGATGCCGCCCAGCAGCAACAGGCTGTTTTGACTGCCGGGTCACCCGTTCCCGTCGGAGCGTCGGGAGCAACTCTCCTAAATGCTGCACTGGTCTTTCAAGGAACGGTCTGCGGTAATCAGGGATCCAATGCCGCTGTTTGTGCCGCCTTTGGTAACCCTGTCACGCCTGGTGTGGCATCGTCGTCGCAATATCAGTTCGGTCGGCAGCGTTTTAATGATCAGACATTCTCGGGCTTCGGTCCGGTGCTCCCATTCACGCTTCCGATCTCGAAAGATTTCCAGTATGCATCCGCAACCCAGGCCAATCTTTCGATCGAGCGTCAACTGACGAAAAATATGTCTTTGTCGGCATCGTACATCTATGTCGGTGCTCATCATTTGCCGCATCCAACGGACCTTAACACACCGAACACTGCATTGCAGATCCAAAACTTCCAGCGTTACTCGGGCGGTATTCTGCCGACCACCACGCAGCAAGCGGTGGCATTTAGCCTTTCTACGGCAGCTCCCGGAACGGTCTTCGCGACTCCCTTTGGTGTAAATTGTGCGGTTGTCATTCCTGGTATGGTTGCGGCTTGTCCTAACGGACGCGTTGTCGCACCGGCAATCGCAAACTTCTTTCGACCGAATGCACCAAACTACTTTCTGGCATCGGCCCTTTCGGGTGGCGCAGTTTCAAAGGCTGTTCTTGACTCACAAATCGCTGGCAGTTTGAGAACGCCGGGAGTTTTGTCGCCGTTCGGATCAGTCAATGCCCAAGTTTCGGATGGAAATTCGAGTTACAATGCGATGAACGTCGAACTAAAACGACGCTTTGCTAATAATTTCACTTTCCTGACAAGCTACACTTGGTCCCACTCGATCGATGATTCGTCCGATCTGCAGACTCTGCTGATCGCACAGGACGTAAATAACTTCAGCGCGGAGAAGGCCGACTCGCTCTTCGACCAACGTCACCGTTTTGTTTTCAGCGGTTTGCTAACCTCGCCGGATAGCTGGCGCAAAGGTAACGGCTGGCAGAAATTTATGAGCGATTTCACAATTGCTCCGATCATCGAGCTTTCCTCGGGACGTCCCTTCAACCTGATCACGAACGTTGACTCAAACAACGATCAATCGACTCAGACCGATCGACCTGACGTTCGGGTCGACGGTACGCTCTGCACAGCGACGATTGCGACGACGGGTCCTGGAGCCGTTCCGATCGGTGCTCCGTGTTCGCTGTTTGACCTCAATTCGGCCGGACAGATAATATTCGGCGTCGGCAGCCTTGGACGCAACATGGGAAAAACTCATCCATTCGTGTCGGTCGATCTGCGTCTATCGCGGGCCTTTAGATTCGGCGAACGTTTCCGTCTCGATGTGATCGCTGAGGGATTCAACCTCTTCAACCGATTCAACGAGGGTTCGGCAAATCCTCTGTATACGGACATCAATGCTTTCAACCAACGAGCCGGGAATGGCCGCTTTTACAGCCGTTCGACGGCCGCATTCGATCCGAGACAGTTCCAATTAGGTGCGAAGTTTACATTTTAACTGAAGCATAGAAAGCTGAACGGCCGGGGCGATGCGAGTCGTTCCGGTCGTTTTTTTGCGCTGTTAAGTGGATAATCGAACAATGCCGAATTTTGCCAAGCAGATCAAAGAACACGCCGCACGTATCGGTTTCGACAAAGCCGGGATAGTTGCGGCCGACGCCTTGACGGTCGAGGCTGATCGGCTGGCCACTTGGCTCGAGAATGGCTTTCACGGGGAGATGAAATGGCTCGAACGAGAGCAGGAAAAACGATCTGATCCACGAATCCTTTTTCCCGGCGCAAAGTCGGTAGTCGTTCTGATCCTGAATTATAATACCGACCACAAACACGTCGATTCTCCCGCACTCGGCAAGATCTCGCGATATGCGTGGGGAGACGACTATCACGATGTGATGCGGGAAAAGCTGAATGAACTACTGGCGTGGATCCGCACGGAAATCCCTGATGCTAATGGAAAGATATGCGTCGATACCGCACCGATGATGGATAAGGCTTGGGCCTTGCGTGCCGGACTCGGTTGGATCGGTAAACACTCAAACCTGATTACCAAGGAGATCGGCTCGTGGGTATTTATTGGTGAGATAATCCTCGACATCGAGCTCGATTACGACACCGCCGTAGTAGATGATCACTGCGGAACCTGCACGGCCTGTCTCGACGCCTGCCCCACGTCGGCGATAGTAACGCCGTACGTGGTCGATTCGCGAAAGTGTATATCCTACGCGACGATCGAACTTAGAACCGAGGACCTGCCGGCGGAAATCGTTGAGAGCCAAACTGGTTGGTTCTATGGCTGCGATATATGCCAAGACGTCTGCCCATGGAACAGGTTCGAAAAGCCAACCTCAGAATCGCGATTCGAACCGCGGCTCGGGGAGACATCGATAGCTATAAAAAATGTTTTGGCGTTGACTCCTGATACTTACGCCGAGCGATTTCGCAGATCGGCCATCAAACGTGCAAAGTTGCCTGCATT
The DNA here is from genome assembly GCA_043737915.1 of Acidobacteriota bacterium. GTDB lineage: Bacteria > Acidobacteriota > Blastocatellia > Pyrinomonadales > Pyrinomonadaceae > OLB17. The sequence goes on along the minus strand of JAYSZT010000157.1, from coordinate 154 downwards.
GAAACGCAATGCACTTGCCTTAGAAAGCTCGTTCGCTCGTAACGAACTGGATTGAGGTATCATTAGACTATGCCGCTGCGCGACGCTCACAACCGAGTAATCCGAGATCTGCGAATATCGCTGACCGATCGGTGTAATTTTCGTTGCTTTTATT
>JAYSZT010000156.1:0-4273 GCA_043737915.1 Acidobacteriota bacterium | reverse complement strand
AGACGGGAGAAATACTTAACGCGGCGGCCAAACGCGGTCAGCACGACGGGCTTGGACTTGGCGAAGCGATGGGACGGGAAGTCACTTCGCTCAAGCCGGCGAAGGCCGACAAGTCACTTCTTTGTGCGTCATATCAAGCTAAAATTCCTTTCACCGCACATCTCACGATCGGTGCCGATATTGGGCACTTTCACTCGTCGTGTGACGGTGCGGCCTTGGGAGCGACCTCACATACCGACTTCAAGTTATTCTGCTCGTTAGTTCGCGAACTGAATGGCGGCGGAGTCTACCTGAATTACGGATCTGCGGTTACGATGCCTGAGATCTTTTTGAAGGCGGTAACGGTCGTTCGAAACCTTGGGCACGACCTCAATGATATAACGACCGCGAATTTCGATTTTCTTCAACAGTACCGGCCGCTTACCAACGTTGTTCGCCGACCGACTGCGAACGGTGCCGGCCGCGGATATTCGATAACCGGTCATCACGAATTGACGCTGCCGCTACTGGCGGCACAGATAATTTGCGGTGCCGAATAGCTTCATAATATGAGACTTCACATTACGCACCTTACGTTGTTGATTCTAATTACCATGTCTCTGAGCATTTCTATGTCCGGTCAGATCGCATATTCGGAGGATCAGTTTAGCGTTTTCGACGGGAAGGGAAACCCGGCGACGATCGAACAGATCATACGAGCGATCGGCGAAAACGAGGCGGTTTTTCTCGGTGAACAGCACGATGATGCGGTCGCTCATGCTATACAGTTTGAGATATTTAAGCGAGTGGTTGCCGAGTACGGAACTAAACGCCGTGTTGGGCTGACGCTCGAAATGTTTGAGAGTGATGTGCAGACGGTGCTCGACGAATACCTGGCGGGACAGATCAGCGAGGCACATTTTATGTTAAGCTCGCGGCCGTGGGGCAATTACAAGACGGACTATCGACCGCTAGTTGATCTCGCAAAAGAGAAAAATCTCGCCGTGATCGCTGCAAATGCCCCGCGTAGATATGTAAATATGGTCTCGCGCGGTGGACGAGGGACGCTAAATGGACTCTCCAAAACTGCTCGAGAATGGTTGCCACCGCTTCCATTCGCCGATCCTTCGGCAGCGTATTCTGCAAAATTCAAGGCTTTGATGGGCCCGAGTGCCGAAGCGCAGATGGGAATCGAAAACATTTTAATGTCTCAATCCCTGTGGGATGCCTCGATGGCGTACCGCGTGGCAGAATTCTTGAAAGAAAAAAAAGGGCTCGCTCGCCGTTCACCTCAATGGAGCATTTCACACCGAAAGCCGACTTGGAACTGTCGAGCATCTATTCAAATACCGACCGAAGACAAAGGTTTTGGTTGTCACGATACGGTACGAGACTGATTTCAAAAAATTTGATGTCGCGAAGCACACCGGCATCGGTGATTTCGTGATCCTGACAGACCCCAAACAGCCACGCAGTAAAAGATAGCTCAATCAGTTACGGACCATGTTTATTATCGTGGGCGTGTGAGTTCTCGCGGTTAGAGGGCTCATAGCGCGGATTTTTTCGTGATCGAGATCCTTCAGATCAATAAATGTCAGGGTCACAGCGCGGAATGGTCTTTGCGATAGCGTACTAGAATATGGCAGGCCTAAGATAATTGGCCTTGATCCTGAATCCTGACGCGACGAATCAGCGAACCTAATTTACTTAGAAAGATGGATTACTGAACTCGCGTAGTTAGTTCATCTCGTCGCGTAGTGTATAAATAATTATGGTTAAAGATTCATTATTAGTTTTATTCATCATGTTTTTGGTTTCTGTTGCCGGACTAATGGCTCAGTCAACGACTGCTAGTGAGAGCGTCGGCGTGACTATCAACGTTAAGGATACGAACGGTGCTGTGATCCCTGGAGCGGCCGTGATCGTGACTTTGAAGGGTCAGAATGTACGAAACGTCGAAACGGGCTTAGACGGAACTGTCCGGATCGACAAACTGGCCGCTGGTAATTATGTTTTCATAATTCAGGCAAAAGGCTTTCCTGTTACCTCGAAAGACATTGAGTTGAAACAGGGAACGCAAGACGCACAGGATTTTGTCCTGAACCCGGGCGGCATTTCCGAAGCCGTCACTGTAACAGCGACTCGCGGGCAGATCACTAGTGATGATACGCCGGTCGCGGTGAGCGTTGTTGGCCGCGAGGAAATTGAGCGAAAGGCAGTCAATACCGTTGGCGATATTTTTCGCTCGCTGCCGGGTGCCTCGACCGTGAATGAGGGCGGATTTCAGGTAAGGCCTCGAATACGCGGGCTTGATAGCAACCGTGTTTTGATACTCGTCGATGGTGAAAGGTTGAACAACAGCCGCACTTCGACAGGTCAGTCCGGTGTTGAAACGGGTCTGGTCGATATCTCTCAGGTAGAGACGATCGAGGTTGTTAGGGGCAGCGGTTCGGTCCTCTACGGAACTGACGCACTTGGCGGAACGATCAACATTATCACTCGTGACACGCCGATCCGACGGGATCGCGGCTTTCGGTTTGGTGGAACGCTTGATACTTTTTACAGCTCCAATGAGAATGGACGGCGAGCAAGCTTGGCGGTAAATGGATCGGGAAAATTGTTTGCATTCCGGGTTTCGCAGTCACTCGAACGATTTAGTAACTATTCCACCGGAAAGCCGAATCCGATCTTTCTTTCAGATCTGCGGAGCCTTCAGTTTGCTATCACAGATGAGGGTGAAGCTCTAAATTCACAGTCGCACGCTGGGAATTCATCCGCGACACTCAGATTCTTTCTGAGTGACAAGAACACACTTAAACTAAATTATGACCGTCGGCGCGGAGCTAACATCGGTTCGGCAGGGCTCGTCGGAGCATTTAACGGGTTCTTCCCGTTCTCAAATCGCGACAAAGTGGGCGGACGATTTGATTCCGTTTTGGTAAACAAATACCTACAACGCATCTCGGGAAGCGCTTTTTATCAAACACAGTACCGAAATTTTTCGAATATTTTGACAGTACCGCCGGTCTTGCCATTCTTTCCCGGAATATATCAGATCAGCGAAACCGTAACCGATACAAAGACGTCAGGTTTCGATATACAGACGGATTGGGCTCTCGGCGGACGCAACAGTCTTGTTGCGGGTGTTAGCTTTTTCCGCGATACGAATAAAGACAATCGTCTCGTTGTTTCACGTTCAACTCCCGCCTCGACAACTTCGCGGATCACTACTACAAAAAGTATTCCGGACGCCAGTCTGTCAAATTTCGCCGGATTTGCCCAAGACGAATTTCGAGTCTCTGATCGTCTGAAATTTGTTGGCGGCATCAGGTTCGATAATTTCAAGACGGTTTCGCAAACGACGACGGGCTTTGTGTTACCTGCCCTGACGGCGGCTCAGCTCGATTTTCTCGGCATAGCCAATATCGCTTCTGGCATTTCCGAATCGAATTCCTCGGTTACCGGAGATGTCGGAGCGGTTTATAAGATCAGTTCGAACGTTATCTTGTCAGGCCGGATCGGACGTTCATTCCGTACTCCTAATTTATTTGAGACGTTTTTCACGGACAGGGGTTCGGTGAGCGGTTCGTTTGTTGCGGGGAACCCAGCGTTGAAACCGGAAACAGGCACGAATATCGACACCAGCGTAAAAGTGAAGACTTCGCGTTACGCCGCGTCGGTCACATATTTTAACAATTCATACCGCAACTTACTGGCGACGGTGGCGGCAGTCGACGCTAACGGGCAACCAATATTTCTTAACCAGCCAGGCCCGGCAACCCGCGTTTTTCAAACGCAAAATTTCGATCGTGCCCGGATCCAGGGCGTGGAGGCGGACTTCGAAATTCCCATAAAGATAAGCCTCGGTCGCTTGACTCCAAACGGGAACTTTAGCTACCTTCGCGGTGACGATACTGAAAGAGGCGTGCCGCTTGATTTCATCAGCCCGCTCCGTACGAATGTCGGAGTACGCTGGAATAACTACGGAAAATCGTATTTCTTTGACTACAACGCGAGGATCGTGACGACGCAAAAACGGCTATCGCAAACGTTTCTTTCGTCTGTGAATCAAGGTGGAAACGGCGGCCCTGAAGGTGGTTTTGTTACCCACAATATGAACGGGGGCTATAGTTTCCGCCGCGAGCGTTATAATTTTTCTGTAAACCTTGGTGTCTCAAATCTTTTTAATCGTGCGTATAGCGAGCAGTTTGTTTTTTCACCCGCTCGCGGACGATCATTCACGATAGGTACTAGCTGGGAGATCAAATAACAATATAAAGGCCAAGAAAGCTCG
>JAYSZT010000155.1:0-9676 GCA_043737915.1 Acidobacteriota bacterium | reverse complement strand
ACTAAAGCCTAATTCCTCATCAAACTTGCGTCATCGACATCGACCGATTTACTGTTTCGAAAGAATGCGATGATGATGCCGAGGCCGACGGCGGCTTCAGCCGCAGCGACGGACATTACCATAAACACAAAAAGTTGGCCGGTCGTGTCAGCGTAATATCTAGAAAACGCCACAAAGGTCAGATTCACCGCGTTAAGCATCAGTTCGATGCACAGAAACATCCCGATTGCGTTGCGTTTAAAAATAACGCCGACGCAGCCGATCGTGAACAACACTCCCGATAATGCCAAATATGTAGCTAAACTTGGTTCCATGTCTTTATAAAAATGAACCGCGAACTATTCTTCCTCGTGCCTAAGTTCCTTCTCGTGATCGACGACCAACTCGAGCTGCGGTTGGGCGAGTCTTCTTGAAAGTATGACCGCTCCGATGATTGCCATCATAAGCAAAACACCGACGATCTCGACCGGCAGCAAATACTCTGTGTACATCGCCCGGCCAATCTCCAGCGTTTTCCCGGCTGTCGTTGACGTATCGACTGCTTGATTCGGTGCCTTCATCACAGCGTAAAAAATGAAAAAGGTCTGAGCCAGCAAAATCACGCCGAGACCGCCGCCAAGTGCGTATAAATATCGCAGACGATTGAGCGGTTTGTCGTCGTCGAGATTCAAGAGCATGATGACGAATACGACCAAAACCATGATTGCACCCGCGTAGATCAATATCTGCACGGCCGCGATGAACGGGGCCGCGAGCGTCACATAAATGCACGACAACGAGATAAACACGCCGACGAGCGAGATCGCACTGTACAGCGGATTCTTGTGATAGACCATTGAGATCGCACTGGCGATCGCGAGTCCGGCAAATAAGAAAAATAAAGCAGTTCCGACCATAAATCACTTAACCGCCGAGACGCGGAGTCGCAGAAAAGATACAAGACAGCAGACCGGCAGCATTTCTAACACTCTGCGAATCAGCTTCTCTGCGTTGAAAATCACCGATTCAAGAAAAATACAATAACTATCGTCAAGATCACATTCGCCAGTGCGACCGGGAGCAAAAACTTCCAACCGAAATTCATCAACTGGTCAAAACGGAATCGCGGCAGAGTTCCTCGGATCCAGATATAAAGAAACAGGAACAAACAGATCTTCACGATAAATCCGACGTGACTGATCAGTGCGTAACCGACTGTTCCGTAGCCGATCCAAGCCTCAAGCCCGAGGAAATTAGCCGCTGCACCCAATCCCGGAATGTACCAACCGCCCAAGAATAGCACCGTGCACATCATCGAGACCGTGAACATATTCACGTACTCGGCCATAAAAAACAAGGCGAATTTGAGTGCCGAATACTCGGTGTGAAAACCAGCCACGAGCTCAGTTTCCGCCTCAGGCAGATCGAAAGGAACGCGATTAGTTTCGGCAAATGCAGCTATCAGGAATACAAAAAATCCTATTATTTGCGGAATTATATACCACTTGAACGGCGATCGCGTCTGAGCCTCGATGATACCGCTCAGATCGAGTGTGCCGGCGAGCATCACGACGCCGATGACCGACGCTCCCATTGCGAGTTCGTACGAGATCATCTGTGCCGACGAACGCAGGCCGCCCATCAGGCTGTACTTACTGTTCGACGACCATCCGGCGAGAGCGATGCCGTAAACGCCGACCGAGGTTATTCCTAGGACATATAGAACTCCGACATCGATACGTGCGATCGTCATCGGCATGTTCATCGCCTGCGGAACGAGCCAGTTGATACCGTCGACCATCGAGCTACCAACGGCCGGTATCCAGCTAACCGCCGAGATCAGGTACGGCGAGATCCACGTCAGCGGATCTTTCAGCCGCGGACCGAACGGATAAACGACGATCGGCATCAGAGCACAGGTCAATGCGACCATCGGTGCGAGAAAATATACGAACTTCGTCGATTTATCAGGAACCAGATCTTCCTTAAAGATAAATTTTAAAAGGTCGGCGAACGGCTGGAGAACACCCCAGATACCGACGCGATTTGGCCCGATCCTTCCCTGGATCCAACCCAAAACTTTTCGTTCGGCAAGCACCGTGTACGCGACGATCATCAGCACGCCCTGAAAAGCAAGCAGGATCCCAATGCTGATCACGATAAAAGGAAATGCCGTTTTTAAGACTGCTTCCATTGTTTCTACAAAAGAATGTTAAATTCTTCAATCGTTAGGCCGGTCTCTCGTAAAATTGACCTAAGTGTACCTTTTGCAACTGCTTAATGATCCGGCACAACAATCCGCCTAAAAGGCGATGCTGCCTGCCTCAGAATAATATGACTACCACGTTTGGCGATCAAATTCGTATCCAACTTTACTCAATGCTTTAATGACGTCCCGCCCCGAAACCTGGGGAAGAAGGTTCATGCGGCGACCTCGACTATTTCTTCATAGATCGACGGTGGAACCGGTTCGTCATGAAACTTAAGGCTTTCCAAATACAGCCCGATCGCTTCTTTAGCGTTTGCGACAGCTTCAAATCGGGTATCGCCCTGCGTTATGCAACCAGCCAATGATGGAACCTCCGCGACGAAAATCCCGTCCACGACTTGTTCAATTGTAATCCGGTACTTCATCAATTAAGCCCCTTTTACATTGATTCTATCACTGACACGAACCGTATCCGATTTCTCACCTTCCCTCAAAACGCCATTCAAATTAAACTGCAAAAGCGGCGATACCAAGAGATTGTCCGGTTTCGGATTCCCGTGAGCCAGCAGGTGGAATTGATCGGTTTTGCTCGTCATCGTCGTCAAACGATGCAATTTATGCCCGACCCTCGGCACCTCTAAATTCTTTTCTGCCTCATCGCCCATAGACTCGACGTGCGATCTTAATGTATCGAGATGGGCAGAAATATCTGCTTTCTCCGCGATCGAGTGCTTTGCCTGAACCGGATTCGATTCGTCCTTAAGCATCGGATATCTCAGGCCACTGTATGCCGGAACGCTCTCCGCCAACGCCTTGAATACCATCGACGCCGAAAAATCATAGCCGAAATCGGTTCCCATCTCACGAGCGATGAGGCTGGTGATCATCCAGTCCGGTTTCGATTGGTGTATCGGTTCGATCGCTTTGCGGACACGCTGGACGTTGCCAGCATTATTCGTGAACGTGCCGTCAACCTCGGCGAAGCTCGCTGCCGGAAATACGACATCAGCAAACGCCGTCGTATCCGTCTGAAAAAGTTCCTGCACGACGACGAATTCTTTACCCTGCAAAACGCTGGCATATTGGAGACTGCCGCCAATAAGCAGAGCCTTCGAACCCGAAATTACCTCGTCGACCGTTTTGCGGCCCGGGGTCATATCGTTCGCACCGACGGAGTTGTTATATTTCGGTAGCGGATGAAGTGTGACTCGTCGCCCTTCACCGGCAAAGCTTGCCGCTGATGACGCGATCGCCACTTGTGCCTCGGCGGAAAGTTCCCCGCCGAACATTATTATTACTTCGCCGGTGGTTTCGTTGATCGTCTTGCGAATGGCGTCGATCTCGCTGGCATCGATGCCGAGTTTCGCAGTTACTGACTTATCGCTTGTCGGATCAGCCAGAGCGAGAGCGAATGCATCAACTGAACCGGCATTTACGTGAGCGAATTGTGTTGCCCGGCGTGAAAGATTGATCGGCGTGTCATTCACGCAAATGAATTTCGCACCGCCGTTTCGCACCGCCTGACGTATCTGTTTCGCAGTGTAGCTCTGCTCTTCCTCGGGTTCTCCGCCGATCAACACGATCGTCTGAGCGAAGCGAATTTCTTTATGAGTACACAGCGGAACACTCAAATTGTCAAAGACCGGAGCAAGATCTTGAACATCCGAAACAGCGATATTGTCAGTTCCGATCGCCTCCGAAGCGAATCGTTTGAGCGTGAATATCGCCTCATTCGTCAGACGCGGACTTGCGACGACGCCGACTGAGGTGCCGTGCTCTTTGAGTTTGTCAGCGACGAACTTGATCGCCGCATCCCACGTCGCCGGGATCAGTTTTCCGCCTTTCGAGTAACGGATCATCGGCGTTTTGATGCGATCGGCGTGATTAATAAATCCGTGAGCGAATCGAGCCTTGACGTCGAGAAATTCGCCGTTGAGTCCGTTTACGTAACGATCGCGGGCGACGATGCGGTGAACCGAACCGCTTCGCGAGCCAATGCTTATCTGCATTCCATCTGAACCGTAAACGTCGGTCGAGACGGTCTGATCGAGTTCCCAAGGTCGCGTTTCGTGGCGATAAACGCCGTCGAGCAGTGTTCCGGTCGGGCACACCTCGATGCAATTGCCGCACTGCGAACAGTTCAGCCAGCCGCCGTACGTCCCGATAACCGTGTTGACGCCGCGATTGCCGGCCTCGATCGCGTCCTCGCCCATCCATTCGTCACAGACACGCGTGCAGCGTTTGCAGAGAATGCATCGCTGAGGATCGTTGGCGACGATCGGCGAGAGATATTTTTCAGGTTCGACGTTCTTTTTCTCCGTGAAACGCTGCTCAACATCGCCCCAATCGAATATCACTTCCTGCAGTTCGCACTCTCCGCCGCGGTCGCAGACCGGGCAATCGAGCGGGTGATTCGTGAGCAGAAATTCGCCCATTGCTCGTTGAGCTTTTTCGACTTCTTCGCTCTGCGTCGTGACGACCATGCCGTCGGTGCAGATGATCGTGCAAGATGTCTGGAGCTTAGGCATTTTGTCGATGCGCACGAGGCACATACGGCACGACGCCTGAACCGCGAGATCTTGGTAATAGCAAAATGACGGTATGCCGAAACCGCTGTCACGACAGGCATCGATCAGCCGAGTGCCCTTATCGACCTCGATTTCCTTTTCGTTTATTGTTACTTTTATCTGTTCTATTGACATCAAACTTTTCTAGAATCCGAGTTTTTCGCGGCCCTGCCTCGCCGTTCTTTAGCCCAATATTTTACTCAACCAGAAAAACGCAGTCGCGGCCGACAACGGCTATTCGGCCTTGCGGCGATATTTTTTAACGCCGGGTTTCAAATATTCGGCTTCGAGGTGCTGCGAATTATCTAGGCTTTCTTCGCCTTCTTCGTCGCTTTCTCTTCAGTCGGTTTTACGGACACTGCTTTCTTTTTCAAACGTGTTTTGCCGTAGCTTCCGGCAAATATTTTGCCGCGTCTCGATCGTTTATCGCCTTTACCCATTTTATTTCTCCTTTACCTCATCGCCGGTCTTTGCCGGCACAAATTTAATACCAAAAAGTTCGATCAAATGCCTTTGCACGTCCGCGTTCGCACCTAATTGGTTGTGTTCGGAACATACCAGCTTTTCCGTTGCCGGACGCAACAACGAAGGCAATTTAAATATCTTGGAAAGCGTCGATGTATCCAGCGAACGCTTTGTCACGACGCCGTCGCCAGGCGCCAGCATAACTTTTTTCAGCTCGTCAGAAGAAACCTTTTCGCCGCCGAATTTTGTAAAACCCGAAGGCTTAAAGAGTGTCTTCCACGCACCTTTCTTTTTATCCTGATAAACCACTATCGTATCGAGAGCGTCCTTACAGTCGGCCCCGACGATATCAAAGTCAATTCCTTTAGCCGACGTTACCGCCGCGAGCGCATCCTGAAATCGACGTGCCCGATAAAGGGCGGCGACGAAAAACGCCTGAGCAGTTCGTCGCTGCGTAAGCTTGAACTGTTTCCCGAATCCCTTGTCGTCGACCGGATTCCACCCGTATTTTGTCCAAACTTTGGGATCGTAAAGATCGACGTTCAACGGCTCAAGGTTTTCATCTATAACCTGCAACGTTCCCGGAGCCGGCAGCAACTGGTAACTCGACGGAATAGTGAATATATCAAATCTCGACAGATTTTGAACCCACGGTAAGTTAATATTCAGTCCGCCGATCGAGGATCCGTTGACGAGTGAGCTCAACGATAGCGCCGAGCCTTCGCTCGGCGTGCCCATCAGCACCACTTTTGCAAAATGTTTGGCACCGACCCACGTCGGCACCGGTTTCCTATTCCCTGCCGGAAGATCGACGTCGCCATACATCGCCGCGTAGCGGGCGATCAGGCCGCCCATAGAATGGCCGATAACATTGAACTTGAGGTCAGGGCGTTTTAGTTTCGCCTTTAGATCAACTATCTTTTTGATCAGACGCCGTGCATTTTCGACGTTATCGAGACGCCAGTCATACGCGAAAACATATATCGACTTTTCCGCTGCATTAGCAGTCGGAGTATCCCAAAACTCCTCGTGATAGCCGCCCGAAACCTTAAACGCCTCAACCAAACCCGCGTAAACATCGACTCGCGGGAAAATTCCAAATTTAACGCTCCGCAAAATGTCGCCCGGGACGAGGTTGTCGCGATTTTTTGTGAGATTCGCCGAGATCGGCAATCGTAGATCGTCGTCCTTCGATCGAGGAGCCTTGAACCAAACGACCTCACCGGTTTTTTGATTCACCAGTTCAGAACCGGTGAGACCGGGAATAATTATCACCGGCAGATCGCCTTGAGCTTGAGCGGACGACAAAAAGACGAACGAGAGAGCAACGCCAACAATGGCGTGTGCCACAACGATTCGTATTTTTGAAGTAATTGTCATTAGATATTCGCCCTTACGCCGTTGGCGGCGGTTTTGACCGTCAGCCATTTCTTAAAATCGTCGGGGAACTGCTTGATCGCACTTTGCACGGGCCACGCCGCTGCATCACCGAGCGGGCAGAATGATTTGCCTTCGATATTATCGCAAATGTCGAGCAGGAGTTGGGCATCCTCAGGCTTGCCGCCGCCGCCCGCGATACGGTTAAAGATCTTGACCATCCAATCCGTTCCCTCACGGCAAGGAGTACACCAGCCGCATGATTCGTGCTTGTAAAACTCGCTTAGATTCTTGGTCGATTCCATAATATCGACCGTCTCGTCCATAACGATAAACCCACCCGAACCAACCGACGAGCCGGCGGCGACGAGGCCTTCGTAGTCCATCGTGACGTTTTTGCCGAGCACCTGACCGGCGTTCATAATGTAAACGCTCGATCCGCCGGGGATCACCGCTTTCAGTTTCTTGTCCTCACGGAGCATGCCGCCGCAATCTTCCATGATGAGCTTTTCCATGTCGGCGTAGCCCATCGGCAGCTCGTAAACGCCGGGCTTTCTGACATGACCGCTGATCGACCAGAGCTTCGTACCACCTGATTTCTCGGTGCCCAATGCGCGCCACGCATCTCCGCCCATAACGATGATCTGCGGAACTGCGGTCAAAGTCTCGACGTTATTCACAACCGTCGGACTGGCGTAAACTCCCTCGACAGCCGGGAATGGCGGCTTCATTCGCGGGTGACCGCGATAGCCTTCGAGCGATGAGAGTAGTGCGGTTTCCTCGCCGCAAATGTAGGCTCCGGCACCGGTGTGCGAATAAAGCTCGTGGTCAAAACCGGAACCGAGAATATTTTTGCCAAGCAATCCGGCCTCGCGGGCCTCGGCTAAGGCGACATCCATGATGTCGATCAAATATTTATACTCACCGCGAAAATAAACGAAACCCGTCCGCGAACCAAGTGCGTAGGCGGCGATCAACATGCCCTCGATCAGCGAATGCGGATCGCGCTCGAGTAGGAATCGATCCTTGAACGTTCCGGGCTCGGATTCGTCAGCGTTACAGACGACGTATTTGACCTTCGGCGAATCTTTCGGCACGAACGACCACTTCATCCCGGTCGGAAAACCCGCACCGCCACGACCGCGAAGAGCACTTTTCTTGACCTCTTCAATAATGTCCGCCGGCTCCATTTTCAAGGCCTTTTCCAGGGCCTTATAACCACCATGATCGCGATACACCTTCAGCGTATGCCCGTCCTTAACGTGCATCATCTTAAGTTGTAATGGCTCACAGCCTATTGCCTTAATTTCCATAATGGCTAATCACCTAAACGCAAAGTATCTGAAAAATCTATTTAAGAAGATCAGAGCCGACTCTGTCCTCAAGCGTTCGGCTAATAAATTCGATTATCGTTATGCGACCCGTACTTCCACCATATCCACCAGCAATAACAATAGTTTTTTCCGATGCAGCAACAAGTTCGAATGTGGCTCCCGAATATGAAGGTTCTGGTCGCGGTCTCGGGCTTCGGGGCCTTTTCAAATCTGCCAATGTTCGCACTTCACTGTCATCGCGAAATTCAACATCGGAATAAGCTCCTGTGAAGACATTGGCAGTCAGCTCTTTTGGTTCTAAATGGATAGATACCAGTCTTAAACCATTATCAAACTTGAGCCTAACGTTCTTGAAGCCCTCAATCTTCTCATAATTCAAAGTTCTTAGCTTCCTTCCTATATCTTTGACGAACCACTGATTCCTCATTAAATGCCAATGATCTTTAGGTTTGTCTGAATTCGGATTTCCGAGAATTTCAATTGCTTGACCTGGTGAAGATTCACCGATCACCAATCCTCGCCAGCTATCAAGCGACTGACCCAAGGCAAATTGGCTAAAGAACAAAGTTAGCAAAACTATCAAGGCGTATTTCATTTTCTAACTTCTCTTCAGATTTTCCTCGGTTGTGCGAGTGAATCATCAATTCGTACACATTCGCGATTTTGAAAAACCTAAAACTAACAAGCTTTTCCGCTGTCAAAGCACTATAATCCCAAATCTCTCGCTATCACGAGCGTGTCCGTGTGCTGAACGAACTTCACAACTTTGCCGCCACTCAGTTCCCATTCGTGTGCGAAAGGTACGCTCATGCTCTTGCCGCTCTGCAGAAATTTTCCGGAGTAGGTTCCAAACGAAGCGACGTTTCCGTCATTACCATCAACTATTTTCGACGGCAACGCAGTGAAGCCTTCCCACTCAGTGCCCAGCTTCATAAACACGTTTTCAAGAATCGCATTTGCACCGACGTAAGTGCCGGCGTACATAAATCCCTCAGCCTCGGTCCACGACATATTATCTTCAAATGCACCTAAGATCGCGGGCACGTTACCTGTCGCAAATGCCTCGTAAACGCCTTTAATGATCTCGCCGTTGGTCATAATTATTCACACTCCGCCAGAATCTTATCTACCTTCTCGACCGTCAGGTCTTCGTGATAATCGAATCCGATCTGCATCATCGGGGCGGTGCCGCAACTGCCGAGGCACTCTACCATTGTGATGGTGTATTTGCCGTCTTCGGTTGTTTCGCCGGGGTGAATACCAAGCTTTGAGCAGATATGATCGGTGATCTGCGGCTCGCCCATTATCTTGCACGACAGCGTTTTGCAGATCTGCAAATGATGCCGTCCGACGGGACGCAGGTTAAACATCGAGTAGAACGTCGCGGTTTCCCAGACGTCGGTGACCTCGAGGTTCAAAAATTTCGCGAGAAAGTTCACGCCGGCATTGTCCAGCCAACCGCGTTCCCGCTGGACAACGAATAAAAGCGGGATCAACGCCGAACGGCTTCGCTCCGGAGGATATTTTTCGAGGTGCGACCTCATCTCATCGACGACCGCGACAGAAAACTCCGCCACCTCATCCGAGACGAGCACTTTATCTGTAAAACTTGTTGCTGTTGATCCTGCCATTTTTTAGCTTTCGAGGGCGTTATGCGTCTCGATATTAAGGTTCCGTTCACGGAACAAAGTTATATGTAATTATCCCGCTTACTTTAACCGGACAACCGGACAAAAGCGTAGGTG
>JAYSZT010000154.1:0-1704 GCA_043737915.1 Acidobacteriota bacterium | reverse complement strand
GTAAATGCGACGCCTTTTAGTTCGAGTCTCTTTTTTAGCAACGCCACGAAAAGAGCGGCCGGATTCGAGATCGCGATGGACGAACGGTACACATCTTTATCGCTCTGAGACATCGTTCCGCCGATCTGTAAAACATTCTGATTGAGTTTTTTGAAAACGCTTAGCTTGCCCGGAACGGTTTTCCCGGTGGTTTTGCATCGGTTCTCGATCCAGATCACCGTGTTTTCCGGCGCGACCTTAACAAGGCAATCATAACCTGCAAGCCCAGGCATGACCGTGACGTCGACAGCATTGTCATTGAGCGGCAGAGCAGAAACTTCGGCACCGTAATATGACTGCAGATCGTCCCATTCCCACGTGGCCGGAATAGGAAATCCCTTAAAGTAGCTCTCGTCAGCGACGAGACTGCCTTCGACTCGCTTAACTCCTGCGGCGACGATCTTGTCCGAGAGATCATCCAGGCCTTTATAATAATCACCGTTATTGAAAGCGGTCGAAATAGACACGTCGCCTCGACCGAAAACTCTCATATCGCCCTTGACCGTGCCGCTTGCATCCGGCATCGCATCTGCATAAACACTTGTAACAAACTTGAAATCCGGTCCGAGGCGTTCGAAAGCCGTTGCAACCGTGAAGTTCTTCATATTCGACGCGGGCATGAAATATTTGTCCGAATCGTTCTCGAATATTACCTTCCCAGAGTTCAGCGCCACGATCTTGATGCCGATCCGGCCACGACGGGCGTCCGGCGAGAACATTCGCGAGCGGATCTTTGATTGCAATTCCATCAGTGTCTGAACCCGAACAGGTGTCGGCGTCGGCACAACAATAGATGTCGGCTGAGGAACCGGAGCAACTGTTGGTTTCGGTGTCGGTGTCGGTGTCGATGAAGCGTCGACGAATTTTGCCGAGGCGACGTTTGTCCAGGGGAAACCAACCGCAGCACAAAAAATGCCGAGAAATAGAATAACGATGCGTGCCTTTAACTTCATGAGGTTGATTCTATCCGAAAATGTTCGGTCATTAAAACGTAACGTTGCTTCGCGGCGATCGCGACGATTTTGTTTCACCGAAATTGCCGGTGATGTTATAATCACAATTTACTTCCCTCCAAAGTATTCGCAAAATCGTAGTGGCGGAATATAACACTCGGGGTATTTTTTTGATGAATCGTGCCAAAGTATTGATCTTGACTGCTTTCGTTGTTTTCGGGCTATGCTTTTTCCTTTCGGCCGGGCAAATGGAACAGGTCGCCGGCAGCAGTGTGGTCGTGACGCTTACCGCCCCGACTGGCGTCGAGGCGTCGGATAATAGTTACTCGAACAAGGTCGGTATCCACTGGGATGCGATCCGCGACGCGACCAATTACCGCATCTTTCGCAATACGACGAATAATAACGGCTCCGCAACTGATGTCGGGACGACACCGGCTAATTACTTTTTTGACACGACCGCGACTGCGGGACAAACCTATTTTTACTGGGTCCGAGCCGAGAATGCAGGTGATGTGAGTTCGTTTGGAACTCCTGACCAAGGTGTCAGGTCAACTGGCACGATCATTCCCGGGCCGGTCGAGCCACTTGAGCCGCCCATCGCCCCACCCGGCAATCCGCTAACTGCGGCGAAATCATATCTCGGGAAAACCTTGTTCTGGGATGAGCAGCTTTCTTCAACAAAAACAGTTTCGTGCGGCACCTGTCACCG
>JAYSZT010000153.1:0-4296 GCA_043737915.1 Acidobacteriota bacterium | reverse complement strand
TGTTTACGAAAAAAATCCTGGTATATCTCGGAGCTTTCGAACTCATCATTCGGACACCTTTCTATCCGGCTCAGGCGTTCGCCGGTCTGCATTCTCCTTACTTCATAATTCAACGGACTGACGTATTGATAATATTCGGAATAGGATTTCAGAAACTCCGGTTGCGTAGTACCCGCAACGATATTAAATTGATTTGCAGTTTCGCAGTATAGACTTAGGCCGCCCGGCCCGGATGAGATCATGGACGCGAAGTCATTGAAAACATTTTGCCATCGGACAGGAGATTTTTCACGGGCCCGATCGTAGATCGAGCCAATAAAATCGTAGATCCGTCCCTCAGAAATTCTGGGCATAATGAATGAAAAAGCGAATCGACACCTATTTCCGCTCGAAATTAAAACACTCTTTCGCCTTCAATAAATGAAGTCGAGGCAAATGAATAAACTCTTTCAGTACAGAACATGGGAGTTAGTAATTATCTAACGCATTCAGTCTCATCAGTCCCGATTGGAACTTGGCTATTGAAACTTTTTGGAGAGGTTATCACAGCCACTCGGGCGAGTAAAGTGCCTCTCGCTGCGTACCTAGCTAATTTGGACGAGCTTCATTTATCCGTTTTCATTCTTTCCAGAATTCGAAAAATAAGTCAGTAATGCGTTGGCTCGCAAACCCGGTCCAGTTCACAGGACGTTTCTGCCGAAAGACTAACAATCTGGGTTGTGCGATGAACGATTTCGCATATCGTTTAGCATGAAAAGGTAGCCCTATTGCTCGGCGTATTTTAATACGCTCGCTTAAATGCAATAAATACAATAGTTTGCGTCTGCGGCTGATCGAGCCGCACATTTGGCACGCCTATTGCCCTTAAGCAGGCAGAGCAATGGTCGAAACATTGCCGTAGAGCTTATGCTTAGGGAGATATCAATGAAAAATATTAAGGGTTTTATCGCAGTCGCAGTATTTTCTTTCTTGGTAATGGGTATACCGGCCATCGCATCGGCGCAGTGGCGTGATGACGATGATTACAACCGCAACGGCGGCTATGGCAACAATGGCGGCTATGGTAATAACGGTGGTTATGGCAATTATAACGGCAACCTGCAGAATGCGATCCGAGAATTGAAGGATCGGACGCGTGATTTCGAACGCCAGACAGACAATAATGGCGGTTATAACGACAATGGAGGCTGGGGTAATAACGGCGGCTACGGCCAAAATAGCGGAAATCTTGAAGACCTAGCGGACGATCTGAAAAAATCGGCTGACCGACTCGAAAAAAGGTTCGGCCGCGGACGCAATTTGAATAACAGCCGCGGCGAAGCCCAGCGGGTCGTCCAGATCGCTTCGCAGATAGCCAGCACAATGGGTCGCTCGCGAAACAACGGTTACAATGGTAATCAATGGTATGCAATCGACAACAATGTCCGCGTGATCGCTAACGCATATGGCCTAAACTACAATCCGCGGAATAACAATCGCAATAATCGCGGAAACAACCGCACCAACAATCGCAATCTACCAAGTTGGTGGCCGTTCTAAAATAACACCCCTCGAGAAACTTCTCTTTTTGCCCGCGTCTTACCGACGCGGGCTTTTTTAGTTTAGAATTAGGTGGTCGTCCTAAGAACGCTATGCCCGGAACTCTCTATCTTGTCGCAACGCCGATCGGTAACCTGCAGGACATTTCGCTGCGGGCGATCGAGGTTTTACGTGCGGTCGATCTGATCGCTTGCGAAGATACGCGGCACACCCGCAAGTTGCTAACGCATTTCCGCATCTCGAATTCTCTGACGAGTTATCACGAACATAACGAATTTGAGCGGGCTGAGGAGTTCGGCGATCGCCTGCTAAAGGGTGAATCGATCGCGATCGTGTCCGATGCAGGAACACCTGGGATCTGTGATCCAAGCTTTCGCATCGTCCAGCGTGCTCACGAGATCGGAGTAAAGGTTGAACCGATCCCCGGAGCCGTCGCTTTCGTAAGTGCGGTGATCGCGTCAGGACTCGCCACGGACTCGATATTCTTCGGCGGATTTCTGCCGTCCAAGAAAGGTGAGCGACGAAAGCGGCTCGAAGAGGTTCGCGACATTCCCGCGACACTCGTGTTCTACGAAACGCCTCATCGCTTGCAAAAATCGCTCGCGGATTGCATCGATGTGCTCGGAGATCGCTCAGCCTCGATCGCCCGCGAATTAACGAAACTTCACGAAGAGGTCGCGACCGGTGATCTATCGGAGCTTTTGATTAAATTTGCAGACTCGACCGTTCGCGGGGAGATCGTTCTGGTGATCGACCGAGGCGAAAAGGCCGTGGTCGCAAATACTGACACGGCCAGCCTACCGGCTCGCGTCAAAGAACTGGAAAATGAGGGCAACGACTACAAAACGGCACTAAAACGAGCCGCAAAAGAATTCGGAATGCCAAAATCTGAAGCGTATCGGCTGATGGAATCGAGTAAAAAGTAATATCAGTTCCAGCGAAATCCCGCACGAAAATTTACTGGCGAACTGACGGATCTAAGCGGAGTTCGAGCCGTTGAGTAGCGTGAGTTTGTAACGTTTTCGATCGCCGCGAAGATAGCAAGCGATTCGCCAATTTTACGCGAGACGGAAAGATCAAGTTGAAAATAGGGTTCGAGGCGGAAGACGTTCTGATCGTCATCGAATTGCTTGCCGGCCGCTCTGGCCTGAGTCGCGAGACTCCACTTTCTAATGGCGTAACTGGCCTGAAAGGTAAATTGATGTCGGGCGACCTGCGGAACGCCACGTCCAACGAGCGAGGGTTCGGAGGGAAATCTAGCGACGCGGGAATCGGCGAAAAGGTACCCCGCCGAAAGACTCAATTGCTTGACCGTTGTCTCCGCCTCTATCTCAAAACCGGCCGAACGCGTTCGTCCCGCATTTTGACGTCGACGGGTTATTAGCGACGGCGTTGTTGTCACCGTCACGTTCGAGATGGCACTGTCGACAACTGTAAGGAAAATTGACGATCGAAGAGCGGTTCTCCGAATTCTAAAATTAACACCGCCTTCGACATTCGTTCCCCGTTCCGCTTTAAGATCAGCGTTCGCGAGCGTATTCACACTGCCGACGCGAAATGCCCGATAAAGTTCATTTAAAGTAGGCGTCCGAAAACTTGCCGAGCCGCTAGCATAAATGGAGACGCGTCCGGTCGCACGAAACAGCAAAGCCGCTTGCGGACTGAGAGCCGTTTCGGATCGATCGGCGAAGACAGATACCGAGGTCAGATTGGTCGAAAGGCTACGGCTCGAGACGAGGCCATTTTTATTGATCCATCGGTCAAAACGAAGTCCCCCGACAAGCACTAATTTGTCGCCGACCTTAAATAGGTCACGAATGAATCCGCCCGCCAGTGTCTCGCGCCCGCCGCCGCCGATCTTGGAAGTTGCGAGACCGCCGGAAAAGCCAATTTCGTCACTCGCACCGTTCACGCTGCGTGCCTCGATACCGCCAACGAGCGAATGATCTCCAACAGGTCCCGAAACTACTACCGAAACGCCGAAATTTCCTGCCGGAACTCGTTGCACCCGGAGAAGGCTATCAACCGTTCGCGGAGCGTTGATCGCCGAAAACACTTGATCGTAAACCTGTGTTCCGCCATAAAGCCGCCAGCTGATAACCGGCCCGGCGGTGATGTTTCCGCCCGTGATCAATTGCCTGATATGAGTTCGATTCGTCTGTAGTCCGGTGCCGTTTGTTCGCACTTCGCCAAAGATCGACGGTCTGACATACACTGAGAATCGCTTGCCGAATTCCCTGCCAATGCTCATCGAGATATTGCTGCTTCTAACGCCTGCGGATGAATCGATAGGGCCGCGGACGACGTCTTCCAACGGGATAAACCCGCGAGTTTGAAATGCCGAAGCGGTACCGTCGATCGAAAATTCGTGAAAGATCCCTCCGGCGAAAAATGAACCAGAAAGCGTATTCTGCATCCCGCCGAAAACCTCGCCGGAGAAAGTTCTCGCTGACGTTACCTTTCGCGGCATGATATTCACGGCTCCACTGAGCGAATAATCGCCGTATAGACTGGATGCTCCGCCGCGAAGCACTTCGACCTGCTCGATCCCGACCGCATTTACCCTTTGCCATTGGATCCAACCGCCAAACGGGTCATTGAGCGGAACTCCGTCAAATAGGACAACCGCCCGACTCGCCCCGCTTGAACCAACGCCGCGAAAAGATACGCCCTGAGTTGTCGGATTTGAAGTTCGGCTACCGGAGCGTCGAAAAGTTGAGAAACCTACACTTTGCCTCAATGCCTCATCAAGCGTCG
>JAYSZT010000152.1:0-1710 GCA_043737915.1 Acidobacteriota bacterium | reverse complement strand
ATGTTGATCGTTTTGACCACAGTTTCGACCATATTCGAAGCAGAATCGCTGGCGGAATTAATAGTTTCCGGACATTTCGCGGCCTGCGTCCAGATATTGCCGCCGATGAGATCTGTTTACATCTGGGAAGGGAAACTGCAAAAGCAAGACGAGCATCTTCTATTGATCAAAACACTGCCGGAAAAATTTGACGAGCTTTCGAAGTTTATAACCTTAAATCACCCGTACGACGTGCCTGAGATCGTCGCTATTGATGCCGAACGAGTGTCGGCTCCATATCTCGAGTGGCTGACGAGAGCTGTTACTGATATTTCGTGAATGGTTTAAGGCCGAATAACTTCATAACCAACAAACAACCTATTAAATCCCATTGTCGATACCGGCATAACACGTCTTTGTGATGAAATCGACGGCGTCTCGTGGCGAGTCGGTGAGGTGGATCAGTTGGAGGTCTTCGGCGTTGATCATTTTTTCGTTGAGCATCGTCGTTGTCAGCCACTGAAGTAGGCCTTGCCAGTAATGGGAACCGAAGAGTACGACCGGGAAGTTGCGTATTTTCTTGGTCTGGATCAGGGTTAGAGCCTCAAATAATTCGTCCATCGTGCCGAATCCGCCCGGGAATATGACATAGGCGTTGCTGTACTTGATGAACATCGTTTTGCGGACCATGAAGTATTTAAAGGTCAGCGATTTCGTCAAATACGGGTTGGCACTCTGCTCAAATGGCAATTCGATATTGCAGCCGACGGAGGTGGCTTGAGCTTCATGAGCGCCTTGATTCGCCGCCTGCATTATGCCGGGGCCACCGCCGGTTATGATCTCGAAACCGGCCGCACCCAGCAAATATCCTGTTTCGCGGGCTGACTCGTACATTGGGTCCTCAGGACTTGTGCGAGCTGAGCCGAAAATCGAAACGCCACGGGTGATCGTCGCTAATTCATCAAAACCGTTGACGAATTCGCCCATTATGCGAAACGTCCGCCACGAATCAGAGGTGCGGTACGCGTCCTCTGGCTCCGGCGAGCGAAGAAGTATTTCATCGTCGGTCAAACGCCAATATCCCGGCGTCGTCTCGCGTTCTTTTGCTTCCGCTACGGTCGCGGGTACCTCAACCTTTTTCGCCGGTACTGCCTTCTTAGAATTGTTCGATTTAGTAGATGCCATAATCGGAGTGCGGACACTCATGTCCGCGTGAGGGCCGCCTCGGCCCGAATGATCCTCGATCTGAGAAAACTGCGAACCGGACAGATTGTCCGGTCTCCTTTAGATTCCCATGATGTTGTAGCCGCAGTCGACGTGGATGATCTCGCCAGTGATTCCGGACGATAGATCGCTGACGAGGAATAGTGCGGTGTTGCCGACCTCGGTGACGGTCACGTTGCGTTTCATTGGGGATTTTTCGCCGACGTAGCCGAGGAGCGAACCCATATTCTTCACGCCGCGGGCAGAGAGCGTGTTCAGCGGCCCGGCGGAGATGGCGTTCACGCGAATGTTATTCTTGCCCAGGTCGGCGGCGAGATAACGCGTCGAAGATTCGAGTGCCGCCTTGGCAACGCCCATAACGTTGTAATTTGAGATCACCTTTTCGGCACCGTAGTAGGACATCGTCACGATGCTGCCGCCATCGGTCATCAGCGGCGAAGCCGCAAGTGCGATCTGCGTTAGCGAAAAGGCGCTGATCTCGAGTGCGGTCCGAAAGGCTTCGCGGGT
>JAYSZT010000151.1:0-4298 GCA_043737915.1 Acidobacteriota bacterium | reverse complement strand
GGCCTGGGGGTTGATCTTGATTCAGGCGTAATGGAGATTGAGGAGAGTCGTGACTCATCAGTTCGACAAGACACACTCGCTAGTACCAGAATTACAATTAAGATATTTATGTACATCAATCTCCTGCTTGTCGAGTTTTGCACCATCGATATTCACTATTCAAATATAACATTGATCGTACGGTGTTTTTGTTAATATTAGTTTGCTGTTAACAGTACTTTTTAATGGACCATTTTGACGTCTTAATTATCGGAGCAGGTTTATCGGGGATCGGGGCTGGGGCTCAGTTGCGTACTCGATGTCCGGGGAAGACGTTTGCGATACTTGAGGGGCGTGAGGCGTCGGGTGGGACTTGGGATCTGTTTCGGTATCCGGGAATTCGTTCGGATTCGGATATGTTCACACTCGGGTATAGCTTTCGGCCGTGGACGGATTCTAAAGCGATCGCGGACGGGCCATCGATATTAAATTACATTCGCAAGACAGCGAAGGAATACGATCTCGATAAAGAGATTCGTTATGGCCATCGCGTGAATCGTGCGACGTGGTCGTCGGAAACATCGCAGTGGACGGTCGAGGCATCGGAAGATCTCCCGCAGAGTCGCAAAGACGCAAAGGCAGAGTTAGAGGCAGAGACACGACCGGTAGGGAGTGTGTCCGGCACTCCAACAAAATACACCTGCAAATTTCTCTACCTTTGTACTGGTTACTACGAATACGACGCCGGTTTCACGCCTGATTGGGCGGGATTTGACAGCTATACGGGCACGGTCGTTCATCCGCAATTATGGCCTGAAGATCTGGACTACGCGGGTAAGCGCGTCGTCGTTATCGGCAGCGGTGCGACGGCTGTGACGCTCGTTCCGGCGATGGCGGAAACGGCGGAGCATGTGACGATGTTACAGCGTTCGCCGTCATACATCGTGTCGGTGGCGGCAGAGGACAAGATCGCAAACTTCTTCCGATCGATGCTGCCTTCGAAAGCTGCGTACTCTCTTTCGCGTTGGAAAAATATCGTGCGGCAAGCGTTTTTCTACGGCGTTTCGAAAAGATATCCCGACTTCATGCGACGCCTGATTGCCAAAGGCGTGAAAAAAGAACTTGGCGACGACAGCCTCAACCATCATTTCGAACCAACGTATAAACCTTGGGATCAAAGGGTTTGTGTCGTCCCGGACGCCGATTTGTTCAAGGCGATAACCGCTGGTAAAGCGTCGGTGGTGACTGAAAATATCGAGACATTTACCGAAACCGGTATTACGCTCGCGAATGGCGATATTCTTGAAGCAGACATTATCGTCACAGCAACGGGCCTAAAGCTCAAGATAATGGCCGGTCTCACGCTCGTCGTTGATGGTGAAGTCGTCAATCTCTCGACTAAAATAGCTTACAAAGGCATGATGTATAACGACGTGCCGAATCTCGCACAAGCGTTCGGATATACGAACGCGTCGTGGACGCTAAAATGCGATCTGACCAGCGAATATGTCTGCCGACTGATCAAACATATGGAGGCGAATGGCTTCACGAGCTGTTCGCCGCGACTCGATGACGAGACGATCGAACGCGTTCCGGTTCTGGATTTCAATTCGACATACATCGTTCGCGATCTCGATTCCCTGCCGAGTCAGGGCTCGAAACACCCTTGGCGGCTGCACCAGATCTATTTCCAAGACCTGTCGATGCTTCGCTACAGCCGGCTCGACGACGGCACGATGATATTCAAATAGATCTTGCGTTGTCTAAACTTCCGCAGAAAGCTAAATTAGAATTAGCGAGATATGTCTTTGCCGCTCGCGCCGCTATTGATGAAGATATTTCACGGAACTGAAAATGCGAATATCGCAAAGCCGACCGTTCTGACGCTCGGCGTTTTTGACGGTCTGCATCTCGGTCATCAGCTGATAATGCGAAAGGTCGTCGAACGCGCAGACGCCGTCGATGCCGTTGGGACCGCAATTACGTTCGACCCGCATCCGCGTACCGTTTTGCATCCTGAATCTGCGCCGCCGCTGCTGCAAACGCTGGATCAACGGCTCGCGAATCTCGAAGTTTTAGGCATCGAGCAGGCGATCGTCATCCCGTTCACACGCGAATTTGCCGACAATCCCGCCGAATTATTTCTCGCGGACATCATTCACGATCGATTACAGGCGAAGGAAGTTTATCTCGGCAAGGGCTTTGCGTTTGGCAAGGATCGAGGAGGCAATATTGAGTTGTTAAAGTCGATGAGCGAAAAGCTCGGATTTTTCGCCGATGAGGTCGACGAGGTACGACTTCGTGGTCAACGAATCAGCTCATCGATCATACGTAAACTGTTGAGCGAGGGCCGAGTCAATCTCGCTCGCCGAATGCTCGGGCGTCCGTATGGAGTCGAAGGAGTTGTAATTCGAGGGAACCAACGCGGCCGCACGATTGGCTTCCCGACCGCGAATCTCAAGCCGCAGAACCGCGTGATCCCAAAGTTTGGCGTTTACGCGACAGCTACTCTGATCGATGGCTCGTGGCGAAAGAGCATCACAAATATTGGTGTTCGCCCGACTTTTGAATCCGATGCCGACCCTTCGATCGAAACATATGTTTTCGATTTCGATGGCGATCTGTATGGAGCAGCGTTGCGAGTCCGGTTTTTACATCGAATACGTGATGAGCGTAAATTCAACGGAATAGACGAGTTAAAGGCACAGATAGGGCTCGACTCAGACCGAGCGAGGAACTATTTCCGTCATCAGGGCGTAAATAATATGCTTGAGATACTGTAAGGATCAAGGAATTGGGGCGCAAGATCAAGAAATGACAGAAAGCGGAACAATCACGGCTGATCGGCCGATCACAACGGCAAATGGCAAACTTGTAACGACGGTTGCTTTGCCGATGTCTAAAGTGACTGCAACCGAGCAGATCGCAGCTGAAGGAAAGGTGTTGCACAATATCGAATCTTCGGTCGAGGGCCGATATCACGGCTTGCGCAATTACTGGCGGCTTTTCCAAATTTCCCGGGTGATCGCGATGCTGGCGATGTATCTTTACCTCGATCAGTTCGACATGCATCGCGCTCAGCAGGTTAGGAATAAGAAAACCCGCATGAAAACGGCTGTTAGGCTAACGCGGCTGGCCGTGTATGGCGAAAAGCTCTATTCGATACGGCTTTGGTTCATACATCAATTTACAGCTCTGTTGCGTTCGTTTGTTATCGGCTCGAACGCGAATCGAATACAGAATCAGGAAAAGCAGGCGCTTTGGCTCAAAGAAAAACTGATCGAACTCGGTCCGACGTTTATCAAGATCGGCCAGTCGATGGGAACTCGTGCCGACCTGTTACCGCTGCCGTTTGTTAAAGAGCTGGGCGAACTGGTCGACAGCGTTCCTCCATTCCCAAACGAGATCGCCTTCGCTCGCATCGAGCATGAACTTGGGCGAAAGATCAGCGATGTTTATGCCGAGTTCGAAATGAAACCGGTTGCAGCTGCGTCGCTCGGTCAGGTTTACAGGGCTCGTCTGCATTCGGGTGAGGAAGTTGCGGTGAAGGTTCAGCGGCCCAATCTCGAAGCAACTGTTAAAGGCGACATACTTATCCTTAAAAAGGTCGCCAAATTTGCCGAACGCTTTCCGAAACTAAATGAAAATGCCGACTGGTCCGGTATGCTTCGCGAGTTTGACGTGACGATGCACGAAGAGATGGATTACACCGCGGAAGGCAAAAATGCAGAGCGTTTCCGCGATAATTTCAAAACCTGGTCGAACATCCATGTTCCAACTATCTATTGGAACGCGACGACATCCAAGGTTTTGACGATGGAGTTTATCAATGGGACGAAGGTTACCGACCTGGAAGCGCAACAGCGGCTCAACATCTCGCCGGAAAAGGTAAATCGTTTGCTTATTAAGACGTACCTCAAGCAGTTACTTGAGGACGGATTTTTCCATGCCGATCCGCACCCGGGCAATTTGCTCGTCATGGGTGATGGCCGTGTCGCATTCTTTGATTTTGGAATGGTCGGCCGCATTACGCCGCAATTGCAGGCAAAGATGATCGACGCGTTTTTTCACGTTGTCAGCAAAGACGCCGGTGGAATTGCGCAGGACCTGATCGAATTAGATTTTCTAAAAGAGGGCACGAGCGGAAATGTCGTCAAACCGGTCGTCGAAAAAATGTTTGAGTTTCATCTCGATCGCAAATTAAAGGACGTCAATTTTAAGGAGCTGACTTACGACCTGGCTGACGTGATGTATGATTATCCATTCCGCCTACCGTCAAATTTTACATACATCATGCGTGCACTTATGACGCTTGAGGG
>JAYSZT010000150.1:0-4320 GCA_043737915.1 Acidobacteriota bacterium | reverse complement strand
TCATACAGAATAATGCCGAGGCCGTGCATCTGATGTGTATGCATCTTAGACGATTCTCCAGGTTTTAGGACGAGGCGATTAATGCGCACCCGTTCGTTGTCGATCAAGATCACGTGGCCATCCGACAGGATCGGAAACGGCTTTGCAGTCGGCGCGTTTTTCGGCATCAGTAGCTCGATAAAAATATTACGAAAGTCGCTCTTGCCGCTGTTGACGACGCGATGTGTCTCCGGCGAAGTTCTGGCTGCAAAGGTCGCTACGCCATACTTAATATCGAACGGCTTTTTTTCCGCGCTCATCGACTCATCGACGATCTGAGCATTACTAACCCTGACGCTGATGCCGTCATAAAGATGTACGTGATATTTCGTAGTGGCACCTGCCGGAACGAGAACATCAAAGAGCCGAACAAACTCATTCTTGAATTTGAGGCGATGCATAGGTTCCTTCTCGATCGGAACGCTCTTCTGCTTAGCGGCCAGGGGCGTGAAACCTTTTGATCTGAACAGAGTCATTGACGTCCCAGACTGAAGAAACTTCAGGAATTTGCATGCTAATTGAGGTGCGACTGTAGGTGAGCTGGTAGCAGCGGAAACGCCGATGTACGTTTGAACCTCCTCAGGAAACATGCCGGCAATTTGAACGCCCGGATCGAGTCCAACTGCTGGGAATGCCGTGTATTGCGCACTGCCCTCGGCAACGGCAAGGGTAGAAAATCGACCAACAACCGGCACGAGCTTCGGCTTCATTTGGTCAGTGAGAGCAAGTTGCTCGAGCGTAGAGAGGAAAACTGCCCCGCTGTGTCCGTCGGCAGTGTAGGCGACTGATTTTGACTCGACCAGTACCTTCTTGAAGGATTCCACACTGCCAATATCTACAGCAGGAGAGCCCTTCTTCGATACGAGGGCCATGCCGGCCTTTGCCAACGCCGCAATGGAATTTTTGTCAACGAAACCCGCTTTGGCTAGATCGGCAAGCATTTGCGGTTCTATGATCACGACATCGAATTTTGCTCCCGACTCTATCTGCTGCTTGAGTATAGGATTGTTCGCATACTGTATTTTTATCTTTACGTTGTGGCTCTTCTCAAATTTCGGGATCAATTCTAATACCGCAGGCCGGGCAAGGTTGCTGCAGAGAACATTAAATTCACTTGAACCTTGCGCCGCGGCAAGCGGGGTAATGGAAAGGCAAACCATCAATACTGACAATGCCATGATGAAATTCTTAATATTCATGCTTGTTTGTATCAACGCACGAGCCGATCCAGTTCGCTCACATCTAAACCTGCCTCGAGATAAAATTCTACTCGGGCAGATTCAGGCGTTTTAAAAGTTCCTTAAATCGCGGATCGTCGCGGAGGTCGTCAAAAAGCGGGTCGACCTTCATTCGAGCCATTTCCTCTTTTCTGGCAAAACCTTTCTCGAGCGCGGCAAATGCCTTGTCCTTGTCTCCAAGTGCTCCATAAACTATCGCGGCATTAGCGCCATCAAACGCCGGGTCTGAAGTGTACTTTGTAAGAATCGCCTCCGCCTCGCTACGGCGTCCGCTTTTTGCGTAGGCGAAAGCACGTAAACGGGCTAGTAATCGCTGATTAACTTCGTCTTGCGGCCCTGTTTCTATAAGCTCGATCGTTTCGGCATATTTCTTGTTAGCGCAATAAGCGTAAGCGAGCCAAAAACGGCCGGAAATAAAGTTAGGGTCGAGATCGAAAGTTTTCTTGGCCTGGTCCAAGCCCAATTCGCTTTGCCTATCATACAAATAAGCTCCCGCAAGGTTTGCGTTCATTATCAAAGCCAGTGGCTCCAGTTCAACCGCGGTTTTGATCTCTCGAATTGAATCGCCGGTGCGTCCGACGGACTGAAGATAAATCCCGTAATAGTAATGCGACCTTGCATTATTAGGATCTATCTCGAGAGCCTTCTTAAATTCGCGCTCAGCTTCGGTCCACTTCGTTTCGGCTCGAAACGATAGTCCCAAAGCCGTATGAGCTTCGGCATCACAGCGATCGAATTGATCTGTTTGGCCAAATTGCGTCCGTAATATAGGTAACTGCCGATACCGAGTGCCGCGACAATAGTGATCGCCAGGGCCGCGACGATCAATGACTTCTTTCGTGAAAAAGAAATCGTGATCGGCGGTTCGGTAAGTTTCGGAAGAATTGCGGTCTGGTCTGTCAGTGGTATCTGCGCGCGGGTCGGAGCCTCGCCCGGAGCGGCCGTCGAATGCAAGATCGCGGTCGCCGGTTCATCCATCGAAGCAGGTCCATAAAGCAACTCGGCTCCATCATCGAGACAAAACATCATCGTATTGTCGTACTCGCGGCCGCATTCAGGGCATCGTTTCATAAAGTTCTATTCCGGCAAACCCATCCGTTTCAGCAAATCCTTGAATTGCGGGTCGTCGCGGAGTGATTCAGTGGGTAACAAACTTCTATTTCCCTTTGTTCTGAAAATCCTTTTCCAACCATGTAAACGCCTTATCTTTGTCGCCTAGTCCAGGATACACCTTAATAAAAATTAAGCTCTTGCAAATTGGAGCTGCTGACCAAGACGTCACAGACACAGCGTCTCGTGACATCGACGACTTAGAAATAAAGAAATCTTAAAACGTGGCCCAGTAGGAGGAAGAAGTGCGACGCATTTTTAGTAACCTGCAAATGAGACAGGGCTCGACGCAAAATCCAAAGACCTCGTCGCACAATGACGAGGTCTTTCGCTATTTCCGAGATAGGATTCGGGTCGTATGGGGAACGAATTCAGTCGGCGCTTGTGGAGGTGCGGGCTCCGGCTCGACAACGAATAGTGTTTTTATCACGCTCTTAGGCAAATGACATGCCCCTTGTCGGAAACAAAATCACGACCGTTTTCAAATTTAGCCATTCATTTCATCTTGACGCACGATGCCGTTTCGATGCCCCAAATGAACGACTTGACCGCGCTACCGGCCTACCGGATCTTTGCGTCCTGGCTGCCCGCGAGTTTTGTCGGTTTCTTGCCGTTGATGTAGATCTGCCAAACCTCAACGTTGATCGTTTTTCGGCATAGGTTTTTACCAAATCCGATCAGCAACCCATCATTGCGATAGACGATCGGCAGTTCTTTGGCCTTTTCATTTATCCACTTCATCGCCGCCGCAGCGGTCGCAAACCTTAGGTTGCCTTCATCCAGCATACCGCGGTTAATTCCGTTGTGTTCCTTCCAACTCGGATCTTCGGTCCCGAGGCTGCCTTTCGATTTACCTTCACGGGCTCTCATTTCGACGGAACGCGTCGCACCTTCCCACGTGTATGAACGGAGCAATCCCTTGCCGGCAGTGATCGTGATCGAACCGGTCGCGGTCTCGGCGGTGATCGACGATCCCGGTGCCATCACGGCCTCGGTCCCCGCCGGTATCGGGCCGTCACCCGCTTCCGGCTCGCCCGGCTTGCGTTCGAGGGTGCGCGAAACTATCGTCAGGTTCAAGACGTTGCCCCAAAAGGGGCCGGCCTCGGAAACACTTGTAAGGTCCATATCCTCGACTCCCGGAATAACATTAACCAGAGCAAAGACCTTTGGCGTTTTCGCGATCAGGCCGTAACCCATCGTAAATGGGCCTTTTAGATTATCGGTCACTGCTTTCCGGGGTTCTGAGCTTCGCGGTTGGTCCCAATACTCAAAATCGGTTGCCGAATCCTTGACCGGCAATCTCCATCCGGTCCCGAGTTTGTTCACAAGCTCGCTTGCCGGAGCGTCCTTTGGATATGCAGTGATCGCTACCAGTTTTCCGGCTGAGAACGTGAGCATTATATAGGTCGAAACGCCTACCTCGCCGAATTCAATCCCGCGATAGATCGGTTTCCTGATGTCATTGGTCAGCGAACGTTCAAACCAGAGACTGGCATACTCTCCTTTCATGTCAGCCTTGGGTTTCCCCAGTATCGCAATCGCCTGTTCGGGCGTTGTTTCGTCAATTATCAGCCCGTTCCAGCGATCATGCTGCTGACCGTACGAAATTCCGGCAAGCAGCAGGACGAAAATTATCGATAGTCTTTTCATATTTTTGCTCTGTAACATTTTGTATCTACAATCGTTTTGTCGTCGCCCTTAGATCGCGAGATACTTTTAGTTGTTCCTAAAGGCCAGTGATTGGACGCCGCCGGTGTAGTTGCCTGCCACGGAGAATTTGCTTCTGAGTTCTCTGCCCTTTATGGTGACGCCTATCAGCCTGATCACTACATCCTGTCGAGTTCCTAATTAACCTTGTACTCTTTCGGAATGTTTTCATTGCCGCTCAATAAGGTAATGGTCCACACAGCGTTTCTGCGGCCTCTCGCAGCCT
>JAYSZT010000149.1:0-20463 GCA_043737915.1 Acidobacteriota bacterium | reverse complement strand
AAGATAATTCGCTGCCGTATCCGAATGTCGATCAGCGATACGATGCGATGGCGCCGTACATTCGAGGCGAGCGGCCGATTGTTTTCACCGCCGAACGTGAACGTGATATTCGCGGCGTCGCGAAATTCGTCAGCGAAATGAAGGTCAAAGGCATTATCATCGGCGGCCAGGAAGCTTGGAAAGCGGCAGACGAACTAAAAAAGAACAATATCTCCGTAATCTACACCAATATCTATTCGTTGCCGGTTCGTGACGACGACGCGTACGACTTTTTGTTCGACGCACCGTCAAAAATGCAGGCAGCAGGGATAAAATTTTGTATATCAACGGGAGATGGGGGGGCGGAGGTTCGCGATCTGCCGTATCACGCCGGCTTAGCGGGTGCGTTCGGATTGTCAAAGGATGACGCTCTTAAGTCGGTGACACTTTATCCGGCACAGATCCTCGGCGTCGATTCGCAGATCGGTTCGATCGAGACCGGCAAAATCGCGAATATCGTCGTCACTGACGGCGACCTGCTTGAGCCCCGAACAAATATCAAACACATGTTCATCGGCGGCCGGCTTATCCCACTGACGAGCCGGCATACGAGGCTCTTCGATAGTTTCAAAGATAGGAAGTAAGAGATAACAAATAAAGACATGAAGCAGATCTTATTTTCCTCAATTCTATTCGTTTGTCTATCAGCCGGGGCGTTCGCTCAGGACAACGATAATTTGTTGTCGGGCCGTGACGCCGAAATTTTCCAACAAGGCACCGGCGATTCAACCTGTCGCGTGTATACAAAATATGTCGTCAAAACGAAACCGTGGGCGGATGGCGGCGAACTGGTTGAGGTATTCCGAAGCTCCAGAACGGGAAGTGGAGCCTGCTCAGAAGATCTCGATCCGATCATTTCGCTGACCGGAATTTACACCGGGAAAAATACGAATATCGACGATGTTATAACCTCTAGTTTTAGCGGATTATCGGGTAAGTACCTTTTTATTCAAAAGCTCGTCGAGCCTTTCGTCGGTGCCGTTGAGATCTTCGATCTAGGCACCGCCAAATCGGTTTACAAAGACGAGTCCTACGGGAATGCGAAACTGTTGCAGAAGAGATTCTTCGATTACGAAAAGTGGTCTAAAAAAGATGGATTGCTCAAAAATTGCAAGCAAGCCGCCACGTGGAAGAAAGGCGGGCTTGGGATCGGGTGGGTGCGAAAGCACCGGCTGGATCTACGAACTCTCAAAGTGACCGATGGACGACTCCGCTGCGAAGCCCAACAGTAACGACGGTTTCGTTCAAAGATAGGAAGTAAGAGAATTCTCCGCGAGAAAGCCTAAAACGCGCAAAAAAAGAAGAAGCCAGAGGTAACATAATTGTTTAATCTCTGCCTTCTTTTTTAGGCCTTCAGTCCCTTTTTGCGGCTAACTTTTCTGCGGAATATCTGATCCTTCTTCGAAGAATTCTAGCGAGGCGGAGTTTAGGCAGTAGCGCTGGCCGGTGGGCGGCGGGCCATCGGGGAAGACGTGGCCTTGGTGGCCGCCGCAACGGGCACAGCGGATCTCTATTCGCCTCATCCCGTAGGTATTGTCCTCAATATTGGTCAGGTGGTCTTTATCGAACGGGCGATAGAACGAAGGCCAGCCGGTGCCGGATTCGAATTTGTGGCTCGAACTGAACAAAGGCAAACCGCACAAACGACAAGCGTACGTGCCGTCCATTTTGTTATCAAGCAACGTCCCGCAAAACGCGGGCTCCGTGCCGTGATTGAGTAATATTCGGTATTCCTCTTCGTTTAGATCCTGAGCAAGCCGCTCGATCGCATCTGCCGAAAGTGGTGTTATGTCGTAACCTGCGTCTGAAGTTTCCATTTGTTAATTCCTATTTTACCTACTGAGTTTAATTTTACAACTTAATAATTTTTAGACAATCTGGGATCATAAGGCGGAAGTCGGAAGTCGGAAGTCGGAAGTCGGAAGTTAGAAGTATGAGAACTTACATCACACAGTTGCGAATTTGAATCGAGATTCTGACTTCTGACTTCTGACTTCCGAATTCTCAATTCCGAATTCTCAATTCTCAATCCTGCTTACCGCTGCCTGCTTTATCCCCACCAAAACGATGCTGCGATGATGCAATATAGGCCGATCAGGGCTAAGCCTTCGAGCCAGATCGATTCGCCGTCGTAGATGATGAAGGCGGTGACGATGACCGAGAGTGCGAGTGCGGCCACGAGAAGCGGCGACAGGATGAATGTTAGGATTGAACCGCCGAGAACGAACGACAACAATACCAGGATCGGGAACAATCCTAAGGCTATCTGCAGTGAACTGTTTAAGATCACACTGACGGCATAATCCGCTTGGTTTCGCCACGCGAGTTGAATACCGATCAAGTCTTCGATAGCGTTACCGGCGATCGCGACGACAACGAGCCCGGCAAATGCCTCGGAAATCCCAAGCGTTTTCATCGCGGGTTGGAGAGCCTCAACAAACCAGTCGGATACAAACGCTGCTCCAGCACCGGCTAGGGCGAGGACGGTGATCGTAAGTTTCATCGACCATTCGGGGTGACCCATTTCGCTCTCACCAACGGCAACTGCAGGATCGCGTTTGACGGAAAAATAGATGCTGGCCGCAAGCAAAGTCAGTAGAATAACTGCGAGAAAAATATCCAGATTGGCGATATGCGGCTCGGCGGGCGTGTGGAGTTCTTTGACTAACGTCGGCACGATCAGGGATGCGACCGCAATCATCATCAGACTGACGATCATTCGCGGCGGCTTAGTTTTGAATTTTTGCGTGCCGTTTTTCAGGCCGCCGAGGAATAATGCTGCTCGAGAACTAGCAGGGAATTGCCCAATATCGAGCCGATCAACGCCGCCTTCACGACCTCGTCCAGACCCGCACGCAGAGCGAAAATGCAGACGAAAAGTTCACGTAAATTACCTAAACCCGATTGCAAAATACCGGTCGCACCCGGGCCGAGACGGCTACCAAGCTGCTCGGTCGCATCTCCGACGAGTACCGCAAGCAGCGCGAGCGCCGCCGCCGTCACGCCGAACGCAAGCACGGCATTTGCCTGGGCGTAATGCAGAGCACCGGCCGCAATCGTCGCTATGAAACAAAGAACTACGATTATCTTTTCTTTTCTTTGCATTCTATTTCTCGCCTGATACAAGTTTTTCGAGCTTTCTAAGCCTGCTCGCCATATCACCCAACTTTCTGAAAGCCGCTGTGGAGCGGAGCCAGTCACGGTTTTCGAAGGCCGGGACGCCGGACATTATTTTTCCGGGTTCGACATCGTGTGAGGTCGCGGATTTAGCGGTCATGATGGCGTCGTCACCGATCTTGAGGTGTCCGGCGATGCCGACCTGACCGGTGAGAATGACGCGTTTGCCGATGAATGAGCTGCCCGCGAGCCCGGTTTGCGAACAGATGAGGGCGTCTTCATCGATTGTGCACGAATGGCCGATCTGGACGAGATTATCGATCTTTGCTCCGCGTTTGATTCGCGTTTCGCCGACCGAGGCACAGTCGATCGCCGTGTTCGCACCGATCTCGACGTCGTCGTCGAGGACGACGCGGCCGGTCTGCGGTATTTTTAGCCAGTGTTTCTCCTCGTCCTTCGCATAACCAAAGCCGTCGGAGCCGATCGTTGAATTGTTGTGGATGACGCAATTGCGGCCGATCTGACAATTTTCCCGCACAGAAACGCCCGAATGTATCGTCGAGCCTTCGCCGATGCTTACGCCGCCGTAGATCGTCGCGTTGGGCATGATTCGAACGCCGCTTGCGATCGTGGAGTTCGCACCGATCACGGCATTCGCGTGAATCTCGACATCGGGCGCGATATTCGCTGACGGATCGATGACGGCGGAGACGTGAATGAAGGGCTTAACTTTCGGTTCGGGAAAGAATAGCCGCATCGCCCGCGTGTAGGCGAGGTAAGGGTCACGGGCACGCAAGATAGCGATATCGGTGCGTTCGATCGCGACGCCTTCCCCCAAGAAAATCGCCGCTGCTTTCGTTTCGGCGATCTTAGGAGTGTATTTAGGATTGGCTAGAAACGTAATGTCGCCTTCGCCCGCGATTTCCATTCCGGCGGTCGAGTAGATTTCGAGATCGGGCGAACCTTGTTCGATGATCGATTGAGTCTGCGATGCTAAAAGCTCAAGTTTCATTAATATTTCCTTGAAAGATGGTCGGGCGATATGTAACACTATTTTTGCAAACAAATTTGTTCAAGCAAAATCCCCGTTTTTCTATTCCGCCCACCCCTGGCTGTTTTTAGAGATTTTTTACAGGAGTTTTACCGCATTATGAATCAAACCTCGACAGAAACAACAAAGGCCAAAGGCTTCCCGCCTGCGGTTTCGCCCCCTGACCGACGCGAAATAGTGAAGAATGAAATGCTCGACGGGAGCATCATTGGCAAGCCGCCCGCTAACCGCTGGCACAATCTGATCTCGACAAATTTCGCGATCGCGATCGGCAGTCGTATCCATCGCAGCACGTGTGAGATGTATTGTAATGATATGCAGGTGCGGATCGGTAAGGACTCGATCTGCTTTCCTGACGTGGTCGTTGTCAACGGCGAACCTATTTTCGCTGATGATAAGGCCGAATTATTGCAAAATCCGACGGTTGTGGTCGAGATATTCTCAACCCTTGCGAAATCGACCTATCGAACAAAGAAACTCGAAGGCTTTCTGGCCATTCCTAACATCAAGGAATGCCTGCTCGTCAACGAGAACGAAATGCGTATCGAGCACTACGCTCGTCAAAACGCGAAACAATGGATCTACCGCATCTACAACGAACGAGACGATGTCATCACGCTCGAATCGATCAACTGCAAGATGTCTCTGACCGAGATCTACGCTCAGGTAAAGATGAAGGAATCGGAACTGAGTTCGAAAGCGGTCAATTAAGTTTCTTTTTAATAATGGAAAGGACACGAACGGACATTTTCCGGTCGTGTCCTTTTTTATTTAGCGTTTATCTTCGCCGCTTTTCTACTTTCGCATTTCATCGATCATATCGGAGATCGTTTGTTTGACGTGGGCAGTGACTACGGCGTATTGATCGTCGCTTGCCGTCATCTCACCGGAAGTAACTGCGATCACTTCTGACGCGGGCGACTCGGTGGTGGCGGCGAGAACATCTTTCGCGTAGATCGGTTTGCCGATGTCTATTTTTACCTTCGCGAGGCGGATTCGATTCGAATTTCGGGCCCAAACGTTCTGCATGCCGTCGATGGCGATCGGGACGATCGGGATGTCGAGTTCGGTCGCGAGGATCGACGCACCTTTTTTGAAATCGTGCAGTTCGCCGTCGAAGGCACGTTCGCCTTCCGGATAAATATTCAAAACCTTGCCGTGCTTGAGGCCGATCGCCGAAACCTTCATTGCACGCATTAGTTCGGTGTCGGGATTGACGGGTACAACATTTAGCATCCGAGCGATGAAACGCATCGGTGCATTAGTGAAAAATTCACTGGCTCCGACGTGGAAGATGTTTTTGAAGAGCGAATAGTTATAATTCGAGCAGATCACGAACGGATCCAGAAAACTCTGGTGATTCGGGCAAATGATGAACGATGGCGGCGCGGTGTTTGTATCTGTGGCGTCTTCTTTCGTCCTTACTGACGTGCGGCCTCGTGCATTTTTCTGGGCTGCGTCGAGGTTTTCGAGTCCTTTTACTTCGACTCGAAGTAAGACCTTGAAGATCAGCCAGAAGAGCTTGTACATCGCGAAGGCGAACCCGGAGAAGATCGGGCGGCTTTGTAGAACCGAACGTATCTCGGGGAATTCGCCGTCCGCCTCACGCACGATCTTGCCCCAGTTCAGATCTACTTCGCCGGACTCTGCGTCGGCTCCGACGTGGCTGTTGACGAGTTCGATGACGTTGGCAACGGTTAGAGCTTGTGCCGCTTCGTCACCCTCAAACTCAGTACTGAACGCCTGTTCGAGAGCGGCGAAAGTTTCGGCACGCCCGAGACTGTCGAGACCGAGATCGATCTCGAGATTCATATTCGGATGGATCGCATCGACGTCTTTGGAGTTTTGTTTGATCGCCGAAATAACTGCCTTTGCGGTGCTGCTCGAGAGTAGAGCGGTGTCAGTGT
Organism: Acidobacteriota bacterium; assembly: GCA_043737915.1. Classification (GTDB taxonomy): domain Bacteria; phylum Acidobacteriota; class Blastocatellia; order Pyrinomonadales; family Pyrinomonadaceae; genus OLB17. Next base: position 14,349 of record JAYSZT010000149.1, on the reverse strand, counting down.
CGGACATTTTCCAGGTATCGAGTTGCTTCGTTTCGGTCGCGATCTCGCCGGACTCTACCTCTTTTTTAAGCTGGAAACGCTTGATCTTGTTCGTCGCAGTTCGCGGCAGAGGTTCGACGCGAATAATATAATCGCGGACGCGCTGATACTCCGGCAATTCGCGTCCGAGTGTGTCGAGATTATGGCGAATAGCTTCTTTCGAATTGGCGATACCGTTCGCTTTCAGATAAGCGAAATCGGGCACCACGATCGCCGCGAGTTTCTCGGCACCGGCCCGAGCTTCGCTGGCGTCGGCAACACCGATGATAGCGAGTTCCTCGACCAACGGTGATTTTAGATATTGCACCTCAAGGTCCTCGGGATGTACGTTTTTGCCCGATGGAAGTACGACCACGTCTTTGCTGCGCCCGACGATAAATAAAAAGCCGTCGGAATCGATCTTGCCGAGGTCGCCGGAGCGGAACCAACCGTCGTCGGTAAATGAATCTTTTGTTGCTTCGGGATTGTTAAAATATCCCTTGAAAACCATTGTTCCGCGAATGAGAACCTCGCCGACGCCGTCTTTGTCCGGGTCGAGGATCTTGATCTCGCCACCTTTCATCGGCTTGCCGACCGAACCGACTCGGTTGTCATCTTCCGGTGTCGCGGTCGCGGCGCCGCTTGTTTCGGTCAGGCCGTAGCCCTGAATAATTGTGAATCCGAGACGGTGAAAATCTTGTGCGACTGCATCGTCAAACCGCGACCCCGCCGAGATCGCGATCCGGAGGTTTCCGCCAAACGATTCGTGGACGGCCCCGAACAATTTGTTGCCTAGGTTAATTTTCAGCACGTCCCGGGCAAAACCGTTGATCTTGAGCATTGTTCGAAATAGAAGCTGAACCGGTTTGGGTTTAGCTGCTACGGCGTCAAATATTTTTTTGTGAAATATGTACCAAAGCCTTGGGACCGTGGTGAGGATCGTCGGCTTGAACGTCTTCATCGATTCGCTCAATTCGGACGGGGTCAGCTCTTTCAAATAGCCGACCTGCGGGCCGAACGTCGTCGAGACCCAGAGATTGACGATCTGTAGATAGCAGTGAAATAGCGGTAAAAGGCTGAGGATCCGCTCTTTATCGGACAGTTTGAGAACGTCATTCACACCGGACAGTTCGCCGACGATATTGCCGTGGGTGAGAGGAACGCCTTTCGGCGTGCCGGTCGTACCGCTGGTGTACATCAGCAGGGCAATGTCGTCGCCTTCGGGCGTTGGAACTTCGTTCGCAAAACTCTCAGGGAATTCGGTCGACGACCAATCTTCGAATTTTTGAAAGCCGTTCGACGAACCTTCCATCGTCCAGACGGCGGCCGGTATTTTTTTGCCCAGTCGCTCTTCGATCTCGGCGAAGCGTTCTATCTGGTCCGGCGAGAGAAATGCGACTTTGGCGTCGGAGTTTTCGACGAAGTTAGTGACCGTCTCGATTTCGCCGTGCGGGTCGAGGGGCACGCAAACCGCTCCGTGATAAAGTGTGCCGAGATAGGCGATTGCCCATGACGGATGATTTTCGCCAATCAGGGCGACGCGGTCGCCGGGGGCAATGTTTTCCAGTTTGAGCCGATAAGCGACCGAGCGGATCTTGCTCAGCATCTGCTCGAAGGTGTAGACCTCGTCGTCATTCCCGACGACGCGCATTGCAATTTTATCAGGACGCTCGTTGAGCGCCGTAATCAGCATCTTGATAAATGACTGTGACATAGGCAGTGCCTTATCTTAATTCGCGAGTAGTTTCAAAGCAAGCTGTTTGGCCTGTGTGCGGATCTCGGGTATCGCGGTCGATTCCCAAAGAATGCCTTTGAGAGCAGTACCCAGCGTGAAAAGCTTATCCGATTCCAGTCCATCGGCACCGATAAGAGATCCCTCGGGAGTCGCATTTATCCCGAATGGCAAAGGGTCGGTCTGAAGCAGACCGCTCCCGAGCAAATCTCTGAGTAGATCGGAATCGACCTTATTAAAGTCGCTCTGAGAACCGATGCAATTTACGAGTGCATTTGCCGATACGGTGTGTTCTGCTCCGCCGGTACTGTACTTGAGGGTGAATTTACCGTCTTCGAACACAATACTTTTAAGACGGCCCCGAAGAACACCGAGTTTTCCGCTTTCTGCCATCGCCTCGAGCATTTCGCCGGCCTCGGGCGGGACGCGGTGGCGGGCGACATTCCAATAGCGGCTGAGATGCTGCATAAAATAACGCTTTTCGGCGAGCGGTAATTCTAGCCAGATCCTTTGCGTTGCTGGGCGAAGACTGTCGATAACGGCACGCCAGTTAAGGCCGGTTGCCTCGGCGTTGGCAAAATGCTTGCGAACCACCTTGAACACATCCGTGATCCGCTTCGCCGGGAACAGTTCGTCAGAAAATGCGGGATAAGTGTGGCCGAGTTCATGCAAAGCAGGCAACAGGCCGCGGGTCGAGATCGCTGTGAACTGCCCTTGATGGCCGTGCTGATGGTAATGCATTGCAACATCGATCATCGAAAGTCCGGTTCCGATCACGAATATCGAGTCGGTTGGTTTGATCGTTTCGTAGAGGCGTTTGCTCCATGGATCCTGAAAATATTTTTCGGCGGAAGTAAAACTGAGATCGGGAACGCTCGGGTGCGGCGGAGCGAAATTGCCGAAGGCAAGTATGACTTGATCGGACATGACAGTATGTTTTGACCGGAGGCCAATCGTTGCTTCATCGTTGGCGATCCTAATCGATACTGCTTCGTCGTCGATGAAATTAAGTTGTGCAGTTTGAGGCTTGTTTTCGGACGCCTCGCGGAGCAAGTCGCGAAGGTATTCGGAAAATAGCTTTCGCGGGACGAAGGCGTGGGAATCGTAACCGTGGCCGTTCGCAGTGAGCCATTTGTGGAAATGTTCGATATCGTCAGGAAACGCGCCCATTTTTGCCGCCGGCACATTTAGCAAATGTGACGTTTGATCTGTACCAAAAGCGACCCCGCGTCCGACCCTGGACCGGCGTTCGATAAGGTTAATTTCGACCGGCTTGTCGCCCGCAGTATTGAGCAGATTGACAGCTAGCAAAGTTCCACTTGCGCCGCCGCCGATGATCGTTATACGTTTCATACGATTCGCAAATACAAAAAGAGGTTGTGAAGCACACAACCTCTCGGATAATCCGCGTGTCCTCCTTCGTTGAGCCTACGAGGTTAGCTGTCGGGCTGGAAGCGAAGAAGTCTTCTCCTGAGTTTCTCAGATTAGCCCCTGATCGTGTGCTAAAAGCATCCGATCATTTGGTTCCCCCGCGTAATTGTTATTAATAATTACTTCGGCAATATATTTCTTGTGATTTTAGCGAATTTGGAAAGCCAAAAGCAACAGATATTTTGCGGAGCCGCTCGCCATATATTTCCCGTTCTTTATTTCATGCCAAGTTCGCTAGATAGATATGTGAGTGTAGCGAAAATGTTATTGCTTCTAAAATGGATCACTTGATTTCAACGTCTGCTCGGAACGCGGACGCGGAGGGCATTGGGGATGATCTCGTAGGTCGCAGGAAGCTTTCCGGGAAGCTCACCGTCTGTCTCGATGCGAATGTCGTCTGCGGCGTTAAAGGCTGACACCTCGATTTTTCTCGCGGTAGAGCCGTTGACCTCTTTTAGTTTGTGGTGCGTGCCTCGATATAGAGTGTGTGCGTTGAGGATGATCTTTGCGGTGCCAATGTTGCCGATATTGACGATGTCGAGCAGACCGTCACTGAGCTTGGCGTCAGGCGCGATCATCATTCCGCCACCGAAATAACGGGCGTTTGCGACACAGAAATTAACGGTTTGGAGTGTGCGTTCGTCGCCGTCGTCGATCTTTACCCGAATGGCGATCGGATCAAGACCGAAGATTTCCTGCAAGGTCGAAACGGCAAAATTTGCCCGGCCGCGGATCGAATCGATCGGTAGCCAATCGAAAACCTTGGCGGATTTGACGCGTTTGAGGATTGACGACGCGAGACCGAGGGATGAAACATTCAGAAAATAGCGGATCTCCGTATTACCGTCGTGACCGATGAAGGTGATCTTTCCTGCGTCGATCGTGCGTGTTTCTCCGTTGCGAAGTGCCACGGCTGCCTCTCGATTGTTCAGTGGCAACCCGAGAGTTCGGCGAAAATCGCCTCCGGTTCCGGAAGGCAGTACGCCGAGTTCGGCATCGACGCCTGAACGCAAAATGCCGTTCGCGACCTCATTGATCGTCCCGTCGCCGCCACAGGCAATAATAAATCTACGGCCGGCAACTGCTGCCCGTTCGGCGATGTCGATACCGTCGCCCTGACTTTTTGTGAACGCAACGCTAAATGGGCCAAAATGGGCGCGAAGTTCGCTGGCCGTCGCGGACCACTTGTTCCGGGTCGAGCCGGATGCCGATTTCGGGTTGACGATGATCAGCGGTAGGGAAGTGTCGCTTTCTAGATTGTTTTCAGTGATTTTCGCCAAAATGTATTAATCCGCAATGATTTGTTTATCTTTTTTTTGAGCGTGAGTCAAAGGGAAAGCAAACTCCGCGTAAATCCACGGCGACCTCTGCGAGAAAGATTCTAACGCAGAGGTCGCTGAGTTTGACGCGGAGACAAGCAAAAAGCGAGAAACATTTAGTGCCACGCAGCGTTCAGGAACACATTGCCCGCTTGATTACGGCGTATTTTCTGGCTGAGCGTGACCTGTTTTGGGGCGACGGCCATAAATGCCTCGATATCGGCGATTGAACGCGGCAGATTTTTGGTCATCCATTCGACGCCAGTATCGGTAATCAACATATCGTCTTCGATGCGGACGCCGATATTTTTATATTTTTCGAACGCCGGGCGGACCTTGGTGGCGAATGCCTTGGCCTCCGGTGTGTCGGGAAGGTAGTCGAGGGCGTCTTCGCGAATATAGATGCCGGGCTCGTTCGTGTAGGTCATCCCCGGTTTCAAAGTATTGGTCGATCCGACATCGTGGACGTTCATTCCAAGCCAGTGGCCGAGGCCGTGCATATACCAGATTCGGTATTCATTGTTGGTTTTGCTGGTGATCAGACCAAGGCGGAAAAGACCGTCCTTCATAACGACATTCGCCGCGTCGCTAAGCTTCTGCATTGTCGCTCCGGGTTTGGCCGCCTTTGCCGCAGCCTCCTGAGCATCATAAACGATCTGATAGATCTCGGCTTGTTCTTTCGTGAATTTGCCATTCACCGGATATGTCCGCGTGACATCAGCGGTGTAATGGTCGTATTCGGCACCGACATCCATCAGTAGCAGATCGCCTTTCGTGACAGCACCGGAGGCTTCTTCATAATGAAGCGTGGTCGCGTTTGGCCCGCAACCGACGATGGACGGATAACCCCAAAAGTCGGCATTTCGGCGTCGGAACGTGTATTCGACCTCAGCCTGAACTTCGTATTCCATCGACGCCCGACCAACGGTCGCCATCGAACGCATTTGAGCCTCGGTGGTGATGTCGATCGCGTGTTGGAGCAGTTTCAGCTCGTACGGCGATTTGATCTGGCGAAGCTCGGCAAATATCGGCTGGGCGTTTACGACCTGATAGCCTGAGATCTGTTTCGCGAATTCATTCTCGACGCGAAACTCACGCATTCCGTCTTCGTCCATCGCGTTTTCAGGTAAAAGCAGATAGATGGACTGCGAGTTTTCTTTTCTGTCGCGAATCTTCTGCAAAACCGCATCCCGCTCTGCAGCGTTCACGATGGTTTTGACGCCTGAGATCTTTGTAGCTACCTCGTCGGCATACATTTTTCCGTTCCACGTCTCACGCCGAGCGTCGCGCTTCGGCAAGTAGATCGATTCGGTAACAGCTCCGCCCGATTTGCGAATAACGAGTGTCGCTCCGGCCTGTTTGAGATTCGTTAGGTAATAAAGATTATTTTCCTGGCGGAAAACGTAATCGACGTCGTTCGTGTAGAGCTTGTGCTCCGCACTGAAAAGTATGAGCACGCTGTTGTCTTCCATTTTGGCAGCGACGGCCGCACGCCGTTTGGCGAGTTCGGACTGTCGCTCGATGTCGGTGAACTTCGGGGCAGTTGGCGTTAATCGGATCGAAGTCGGGCTCGGGTTTGCGAAAATGGGAATGGCCGTGAACGTTATAATGCCGAGGGCGATCGTAGCGATAAGTCTTTTCATTTTATTACCTCAATAGAAATGTCCTTCGTTGCGGTGTTCCCAAAATAGTCAGCAACGCTAACTCGTATCGTATAGGTGCCTGAGCCAAGAGCAGAGGCGTGGAGAAAACCTTCCTTGTAAATATCGCCTTCGACCGAGTTGGTGGCGATATAGTTAAAAATTGTCTCGCCGGTTGCTCCCGAATGGCTTTTCGGGGCGTAGACGAATTTCACGGCTTCGTTGGGCGGCATTCGGTCGAATTTGATACCTGAGCCTGATAAAACTGGCGTTTCGCCGCGAAAAACGTGATATTCGACCTCGTAAACGCCTAAACGCCGCCTTTCTGAGTTGCCGTCGACCTGATCATAAGCTTTGACTATTATCCTAATTTGGTCACTGAGAGTAATACGCGACGTTCCCGTAGTTGTTTCAATCACCGTCCAGTCTTTTTTAGTGAGAGATATCTTCTCGATCACCGGCGGAATCTTGTCTGATATGCCGGGCAAAGCGAGGGCGTCTAAGGCATTCATTTCTGAACCGCTACGTCCGGAAATTAGATGTACGTGATTCATCGGGTTGAGCGTACCGATGCGGTCGCCGGCGGTAAAATTCGATCCGCGGGGAACCCGGACGTTTACGATCTTGCCGAGTGTGTCGGTTTGAAACTGAAATCTCGGATCGCCGAATAAAGTGCCGTTCGAGTCCCGTCCGAGGCGGATGTGGATGTAACCCATCGTTGGCATTCGGATCAGTTCGCGAAGCGTGCCGAAATTCTCGGCGGCGTTGATCTTTAGGACTTTTTCCGTGCGGACAAATCTAGCCGTTTCGCCGTAGGCACCGGCGACGTCGAGACCGTTGTGAAACCAAACATCATCGCTGCCTTCGAAGACCTCGCCGCGGACCTCGCCGAGCGTGCCGGCGATGTCGCGTTTTGCGGTTGGCGGATCGTACGGCCATCGTGCGGGTTGGGCGTTGCGAAATTCCTCCGGTTTGTCGCGTTTAGTAACGATCTCATCGGGTGTGAGTTCGTGACCGACTTTATCGGGGGAGACTTTTCGAATCAGGCGGTTCTCGCTGTCGGCGATCAGTAAATTTCCGGCGTTATCGAAGGCGATGCCTGAAGGACGGTTAAATCTCGCGATGCCGAAATTGCCGTCGAGTAGTCCGCGAGGCTGATCTGAGATCGTCACGACGGTCGGCAGTATCCCGCCTATCCGCCGAATCGCGTTGCCATCCGCAAAATAGATCGAACCGGCCTGATCAACCGCGATCGCCATTGGCTGAAACAGTGCGGAACTCAGTGGCGAACCGTTACTGACATCACTTTCACCCGTACCGGCAAGAGTCCAGACGACGCCGTTCGGTTCGACGACGCGGATGCGGCGGTTGGCGGAGTCGGCGACGAGCAATCTGCCGTTCGATATCGCGAGCCCTGCCGGTGTATCAAATCTTGAGTAGGTTCCGGAGCCGTCGGCATAGCCTTGTGTGCTGCCGGCGAAGGTTGTGACCTTGCCGTTTTCGATAATGCGAATTTTGTCGTTGTAAGTATCGGCGACGAATATTTTTCCGTCCTCGCCGATCGCGATGCCGACTGGAGCGTTGAACAAAGCGGACGAAGCGTCTCCGTCAGCGAAACCGGCTTTCCCATCGATGCCGGCTACCGTCGTGATCACTCCTGATCTATCTATCTTTTTGATCGAATTAGATCCGGAATCGGCCACGAGTAAGTCGCCGTTCTGGTCAAACGCGATCGCCGAAGGAGTTTCGAGCCCGGACGCGAAAGCCGTCAGATCTCCGTCCCCTTCGATGCGCCAGATCTTGCCGTATTCGCCGTCGGAAATATAAGTGGTCCCGTCTTTCGAAGCGATGCCGAACGGTTCGCCGATCTGTCCGTCAATACCTGCCAGCGTCGAGACATTTTTGACGCTCCCGACCCTGCTGTCGGTGATCGAGCATGACGCTGAAAAAATAACCGCGAGGATAACGACAGTGAGGATCGTGGAGAAGTTATGCCTGTTGGTTTTAGCCGAGTAGTAAGTAATTTTCATTGCTTGCGAACATTTTAATCTGTTACCATAAAGGCATTCAAACCGACGAAACAAAAGGAGTTTTATTTTATGTTTTCACTACAAGATCTATTGGGACAGGACCAGGGAAATCAGGCGATCGACCATATCAGCCAAAACGTCGGTGCCGAGCCTTCGCTGGTTAATACGGCGATCCAGATGGCATTGCCGGCATTGATCGGCGGGCTGGCCAATAACGCTTCGACGCCGGAAGGTGCCCAGAGCCTGAATACCGCGCTAGACACAGACCACTCTGCCGGCGGAATTCTTGGCAATTTAGGCGGGCTCGCCGGTATGATCTTTGGTGGGCAACAGCAGGCTCCTCCACCGCGTGAGGCCGACGCGGGCGGGATTCTAGGACATATTCTTGGCACCAATCAAGGTGCAGTTGCTCAGGAAGTTAGCCAAAAATCAGGCCTTGGAATGGGACAGGTCGCTCAGATCTTGATGTTTCTCGCTCCGATCGTGATGGGTTATCTCGGCAAGCAAAAACAAGAGCAGGGTGTCGGTGCGGACGGCCTCGGCGGGCTGCTCGGCGGACTTCTCGGCGGTGGACAGGCGGCTCAGCAACAGTCTACGGGAAATTCGATGATGGATATGGCATCGAATATGCTCGACAGCGACCGAGACGGCTCGTCCCTCGACGACATCGCCTCGATGGCCTTTAAGTATATGACGAATAAGTAGTCAGAAGTTAGAATTCAGAAGTAAGAAAAAGCCTGCATCTCGCGGGCTTGTCTTTTTATTGATTCGCCTAATCGCGAAAATAGACAGCCCTCGCATCGCACTAAACTCGCCACCTTATAAGCCGGCCGGAATTGCATGTAATTTTAGGAATAGGCAGCCCTAGTTCAGATGGATTCGGGAACGGCTTCGCTTTATGAAACATTGCAACGCCGAACGGCGTATGAGATTCAAATTCTGGGTTCTATTTTGATACGTTTTTGTCCTACAAGAAAAATATGATCGTTAGTCAATTTGCTCGCCGCTTCTTTGCTGCAGCGATGGTTGTTTGTTTTGCGTTTTCGGCTGTTGTTAGTGCTCGGCCGTTAGCTCCGAATCCGTTTCTCCCGCAGTCGGATGAGATAAAGAAGCTGCCGTCGGTCAATTGGATCCGTAGCCGCAAGATCGATGTTAAGCATATCGCGATCGATCTGAAATTCGATTGGGATAGATCGCAGGCGATCGGTAGTACGGTGGTGACTCTGGCTCCGTTCGCGGATTCCGATTCAGTGATGCTGGACGCGGCGATGATGACGATCGATTCGGTAACGCTGGTCGAAGGTGGGGCGTTGAAATATACCTACGACGGCAACAAGGACAACGACAACCTTCAGATCGCCCTTGGGCGAGTCTACACAGGCGGCGAAGAGTTGAAGGTCAAGATCGATTACAAAACCAACTACGTCAACACGGCGGATGCCGATACGGCCATCGGTAGCTTTGGACGCGGACTGCGGTTTATCAAGCCAACTGACGACAATCCGGGTAAGCCGCGTCAGATCTGGTCGCAAGGCGAGACGGAATTCAACCGATATTGGTTCCCGTCGTACGATACGCCAAACGATTTCAGGACCACGGAACTTCGGGCGACGGTCGCGAAACCATTTTTCGTCGTCTCAAACGGAACGCTTATCGAAACCAAAGAAAACAGCGACAACACGCGGACATTCTATTGGAAAATGGATCAGCCGTACGCGAATTACCTGACGTCGATAGTGGTCAGCGAGACTACGCCGGTCGTGCAGGATTTTGATGGCGTTCCCGTCTATAACTACGGTTATACGAACGAAACAAGAGAGGTCGCCGCAACGGTGAAGAATTTACCGGCGACGATGCGTTTCTTTTCGGAGATAACAGGCGTTAAATATCCTTATCCTAAGTATTCACAAGCATTTGTCGAAGATTTCGGCGGCGGGATGGAGAATATTTCGGCGACGACGCAGATCGAGGAGATGATCCACGACGAACGCGAACTTCTCGATGACGACAGCGAATCATTGCAATCACACGAACTCGCCCACCAGTGGTTCGGGAATTACGTTACGTGCCGCGATTGGGGACAGATCTGGCTGAACGAGAGTTTTGCCACCTATATGCAGACGTTGTGGACCGAGAAATTGAAGGGCCGCGACGAATTCCTTTATACCGACATTCGAGGCAATCAGAATGCAACACTCGGAACCTGGAATCAAGGCAACAGACGGCCGATCGTGACGAAATACTACGCGAATAAAGACGCGATGTTCGACAGTTATTCATATCCGGGCGGAGGTTCCGTGCTGCACATGCTGCGTAAGCATTTGGGCGACAAACTATTTTTCAAATCGCTCAATCATTATCTGACAAGCAACGCCCACCAGCCGGTATCGACGGAGGACCTCCGGATAGCAATTGAAGAGACGACCGGAGAATCGATGGATTGGTTCTTTGATCAGTGGCTTTACCGAATGGGGCATCCGGTTTTTGAGATAACGCAATCTTACGATGACGCCGGGAAGAAATTGACGTTGACCGCAAAGCAGACGCAAAAGCTCGACGTGACCAACGAATTTCCACAAACTGCATTCTTTCAGTCGTATGTCGACGTCGAGGTCGATGGCAAAATTTCGCGGGTCTGGATGGAGCCGAAGGAGACAAATATCTGGACGTTCGATTCGGCGGCAAAGCCAAAGCTCGTTAATTTTGATTACGAGGGCACGTTGCTGAAGGAGATGAAGTTTGAGAAAACTACCGACGAACTCATCTATCAGATGGCTAATGACAAAGATGTCATCGGCAGGCGTTGGGCGATGGGCGAACTCGAAACCAGAGCTTCAAACGCCGCCGAGAAAACAAAGATCGTCGACGCTCTGATCGTTTCGGCTGAGAAGGATCCATTCTGGCAAATCCAGCGGGCAGCCTTGTCGGTGATCGCGAATATTTATTCGCCTGATCCGGAGCCCGGACAAGAGCGCCCGGCAGTGAAACTCGATGGGAATCTCGAGGCGGCGGTCATTCGCCTGACGAAACACTCCCGATCGGGAATCCGCGGGGACGCTTTCGAACTGCTCGGCGAGACGCAGGATAAGAAATTTGCAGGCCTTATTATAGCGGGTTTGAATGATCGCAGTTATGAAGTGATCGATCAATCTGCTCTCGCGATCGTCCGGGTAAAAGATCCGCGTGCTTTCGCAGAGTTGTCGAAATTGATAAGCACGCCTTCTTGGAAAGGGCGTATTCAAAGTGCGGGGCTTACCGGTTTAGGCGAACTTGGCGATCCACGCTCGTTCGACATTGGATTTAAGGCGGCCACGGATAAAACTTTGCCGCCGAACGCCCGTGCCGCGGCCCTCGTTATAGTCGGAGCTACCGGAAAAGGGAATCCGCTTGCATTTCCGCTTATTTTTGAGAAATTCAAGGCGGCGTATGACTCGTCTAACGTTCCGGGAATAATCTCGGGTATTGGTGCCATTATTAAGATCGCCGATCCGCGTGGGCAAGAGGCATTTGACCTGCTGAAGGTCAAATTCAAAGATAATCCCGGAGCAATGCAGTTTGTAACGGCTCAGGAAGCCGAATTCAAAGCAGCACTGAAACCGTAAGATGACTTTGAATTAATAGAAATGGCCGCCTCGTTCAAGGGGCGGCTTTTTATCGGTCGCGAGTTGAGTGAGTGGCTGTTATCGGCAACCGCGTTAGGCCGAGCTATACGGTCGGGCTTGTTGAGTTGATCCGATAGTTTTGACTTTTTGGGGTCAAAATGTTCATATTAAAGAGTATTAGTGGTGAGTTATTGCAACTTGCGGCCACGTAAAATAAGCCGCTAAACAGCAAGAGTGTCAGCAATGATTAAAAGGAACTCTGTGCTTGTTTGGCACAGAGTTTTTTTGATTTTTAATTTGTCATTTGCTGTTGCTAGGCGATTACGAATGACAAATGACCAAGGACCAATGGCAAACAATTTTCTAGATCTATTGAAGGAAAAGATCGTCGTTTTCGACGGCGGGATGGGAACGTATTTGCAGTCGTTGAATATCTCGATCGATGACTGGGGCGGGCCGAACTTTGAGAATTGCTCGGAGAATCTGCTTTATACGAGGCCGGATGCGATCGAGGCGGTTCATACGGCGTTTTTGGATGTCGGCTGCGATGTGATCGAGACGAACAGCTTTGGCGGCAGCGAGGTGGTACTCGTCGAGTTTGGGATCGTTGAGAAGACGTACGACATCAATTTGAAAGCGGCACAACTCGCGAAAAAGCTGGCGAACGATTACTCAACCTACGATAGACCTAGATTCGTCGCCGGTTCCATCGGGCCCGGAACGAAATTGCCGACGCTCGGACATATCACCTACAACGACCTCAAAGATGCCTATCGCGAACAGGTTCGAGGTCTCTTCGACGGCGGCGTCGATATGATGATGGTCGAAACGTGTCAGGATCTTCTGCAAACCAAAGCGGCACTCGCCGCTATTTATGAGTTTTTTGAGAAGCAGAAAGTAAAATTGCCGGTGATCGCGTCGGTGACGATCGAGATCTTCGGCACGATGCTCAATGGAACGGAGATCGGGGCGGCGTTGACCGCACTCGAACCGTTTCCGATCGATGTTATCGGTATGAATTGCGGCACCGGACCCAAACATATGGCGGACAGCTTCCGCTATCTGTGCGAAAATTCACCAATCCCGATCAGCGTTTTGCCTAATGCAGGTCTGCCCGAGGTCAAGGACGGAAAGCAGCATTACGACGAGACGCCGGAAAGCTTTGCGGCCCAGGTTGAGCATTTTGCGAAGGATTTCGGAGCGAATATCGTCGGCGGATGTTGCGGAACTTCGCCTGAACATCTTCGCCAGGTTATCGAGCGGGTTGGCGGATTTTCGCCGAAAGATCGAAACGCCAAGCTCACGCCGTCCGCTTCGTCGATCTACTTTCAACAGCCGTACACGCAAGATGGCTCATTCCTGATCGTCGGCGAACGCGTAAACGCTTCGGGTTCGAAAAAGATGCGTGATCTGCTCGACGCTGAGGACTGGGACGGGCTGATATCGCTTGCAAAATCGCAGGAACGCGAAGGCGCCCACATTCTTGATGTAAACGTCGATTTCGTTGGTCGCGATGGTGTCGCGGACATGCACGAGCTTGCGTCGAGACTCGCGACGGCGGTGAAGATACCGTTGATGTTCGATTCGACCGAATGGGAAAAGATGGAAGCCGGCCTCGAACATGCGGGCGGCAAGAGTTTGTTGAACTCCACGAATTACGAGGACGGCGAAGAGCGATTTCTAAGGGTCGTTGATCTCGCGAAACGATTCGGTGCCGGAATTGTCGTCGGTTTGATCGACGAGGATGGCATGGCCCGTTCGTATGACGACAAGGTCAGGATCGCCCGGCGTGCCTATAAACAGTCGGTCGAGAACGGAATTCCGGGACACGATGTATTTTTTGATCCGCTGGCACTGCCGATCTCGACCGGAATCGAGGAAGATCGCAAAAATGCGGTCGAGACGATCAACGCCATTAGGACTATCCACGAAGAAATGCCCGACGCGAATATTATTCTGGGCGTTTCGAATATTTCCTTCGGCCTCAATCCGGCGGCTCGAGTTGTCCTGAATTCGGTATTTCTGCACGATTGCGTTGATGCCGGTATGAATTCGGCGATCGTGAATGCTTCAAAGATACTGCCGCTAATGCGTTTCTCGGAACTTGAGATCGACACGGCACGAGATCTGATCTATGACCGTCGAAAGTTCGATGGTGATATTTGTACATATGATCCGCTCGGCGATTTTTCGAATATGTTTCAGGGCAAGTCGGCTCAGTCGATCAAGCCGGATATTTCGAATCTGCCGATCGAAGAAAAACTGAAACACCATATCATCGACGGCGAACGCATCGGTCTCGAAGATTCGCTCAAAGAAGCGCTTCAGAAATATCCGCCGCTTGAGATCATCAACGACCTTTTGCTCGACGGTATGAAAACGGTCGGTGATCTTTTTGGTTCGGGGCAGATGCAGTTGCCATTTGTGCTGCAATCAGCCGAGTCGATGAAGGCCGCCGTGAAATTCCTTGAGCCATTTATGGAAAAGGTCGAGGGTTCGAATAAAGGTGTACTCGTACTGGCGACAGTAAAGGGCGATGTTCATGATATCGGCAAAAATCTCGTCGATATTATTCTG
>JAYSZT010000148.1:0-9828 GCA_043737915.1 Acidobacteriota bacterium | reverse complement strand
TCACCTGATCCAACCGAGGCCCAAAATGCTTATATCAGAAAGGATCTATTTAGTGCCCGTCGTATTCGCCGACGGCTTATTCGCCGGAGCCTTCGCTTTTGCAAGGCTCGCATTCACAGAAGGTGAATCGTACAGAAACGTCATCTCACCGCCAAGCTTAGTTCCCTGCTGCGTTGGAATCGAATCTCGGACTTCGAGATCTATCGCGATATTGCCGTTAGCCGTTCGGCTCCAGGCCGCGGGCAGCACAATTATCGCGTTCTTTACCTTGTCATAATATGCCTCAGCCGAGTCGCCCGGACCTGAACTGACGATCACCATGAGATTGTTCAATTCTAAATTGAGACTAGCAGAGTCGGCCGGAACGCCCGTCAGCGGCAATGCGACCGGCGTGATCCCGTTGACCGCAAGTTTTGCAGGAGCTAGGGCGATTCGACTCATCGCGATCTTGTTGGTGTAAACCTTGGACGTTCGATCGGTAAAGGAGAATGTGCCGTCGGGCGTGCCTTTCGGAACGCTCAGAGTGTAAAAGGTTCCCGATGTTGTATTGAGATTCTCCTTCATCGCCTGGCCGTTGAACGTGACATTGCTCAGCGGGCTCAAGGCAAGCGTTGTTCCCGTTTTCCCGCCAATGCGGAAGTATGCGGTCACCAAATAATTCGAGCCTTCGTCATCGATCGAATAGCTCTGATATATCTCGGTCTGTTCGACCTTGTTCGACTGCGTCGTGTCGTTCGACGGACACGCTCCACCGGTAAAGAAAATTATTCCGAGAAAGAAAAATGCCGTTTTTAATAGGATCTTCATATTTTAGCCGCGACTGCGAAACTCATTCTGCATCAGGAAGTTAGCACTTCGTCGATCGCATAGCAAGGAATTGGTTGGTGCCTGATGATACTTTTTTATAACTCTTCTCGCCTTACCTTTTGACGGCGGGTTTCGCCGACTTTAATTCATAAAATGGACGACGGAGAGTAATCATGAAAAACGCAATTCTTTTTATAATATTGGCGATCTTGTTAGTCTCAGGCAATGCTCTTGCGGACACAAAGGTCAAGATAAAACAAACCGTTAGCGGCCAAACGATGGAAAATACGACCTACATCAAAGGCAAACGCCAGCGAACCGAAATCATGGGCGGAGCGATGGTATCGGTCACACAGTGTGATCTCGGACGTGACCTGCAGATGAATCCGGGCACCAAAACATACACGGTCACCTACTATGATGATGGTTCCGATACATCCTCAAAACCAACTGCATCCGGTGCGAGCGTTCCGGTTACAAAGGGCGGAACAATGACCGTTACGACAACGATCAAAGACACCGGCGAACGCAAACAGATGTTCGGCTTTACTGCCCGTCACATCATCCAAACCATCGAAACAGAAACAACGCCGGACGCCTGTCTGCCGACGAAGACGAAAATGGAAATGGATTCGTGGGTGATCGATGTCGAATTCGGAATCGCTTGCAGGCAGACACGATACAACAGCAGCAACGGCGGTAAACCCGGTGGCTGTCGTGACCGAATCGTACCGAAAACGATCGGCACAGCAAAAACAGGCTATCCTGTCTGGCAAAAGATGACCTCATATGAGGCGGACGGCAAAGAGAGTTTCACGATGATAAGCGAGGTAGTCGAACTGTCAAAATCGACGCTCGATCCGGCATTATTCGAAGCACCAGTTGACTTTCGCGAGGTAAAATCAGCATCAGAAATGTATGCGAGCCGAGGCACCTCAGGCTCTACTTTCAATGGATCGGACAGGAGCAGCAGTAGTGACAATGGATCTTCCTCAGCAATGATCACGGGCGTGAGGAACGCGGCCGCCGCACCGAGAAACGATTCCCCAATAACAATCGGGGCTAAAAAAGAAGGCACTATTCGCCTCGGCCTCGCTGGCGTCAAGGCTTTCGTGCCCCGTTAGTGCGGCCGGCCGTTGCGTACACATGACCGAGAGCCATGTCCGTGAGCGGGTCGCCCGCCAACTGTCGAGACCGCTGAAACGCCACGATCGCCTCCTCAAACTTACCTCGCTCGGAATATATCTCCCCAAGAACGAGATACGAGCGTCCGAAATTAGGATCCCTAGCGATCACCTGCCGGATCGAAGTTTCGGCTTCGTCGAGGCGTCCCGAGATATATAGTGCCCACGAAACATTCGACGCGACCGTAAGCGATACCGGATCGATCTGCTGTGCGATCCGCAGTTCGGCTAGTGCTTCGTCGTGCCGACCCTGAGCCACAAGAAAATTTCCGTAACTGTAATGAGCCTCAGAATTGTTCGGCGAATTCATGATCGCCTCTCGATACTCTTTTTCCGCTCCGGCAAAATCCCAGTCCCAGACAAATTTAATAGACGCCAACGGAACGTGGGCTGAACCTAGGGACGGGTCGATCGAAAGCGCCGTTAGCGCCGCCGATTTGCCTGCCGGATACGCCTCCTGCGGCGACATCACACCGTATGCCGGGGCAGAACGATACGCGAGCGCCAGCCCCTGAAATGCTAAGGCGTAGTTTGGATCTAGCTTCACCGCCTGCTGATAATGACCGATGCTCTCGGTCGTTCCGGCGGGCGTGCCTTTTTGACGCGCAAATTCGCCTTTTAGAAATAGCGAAAATGCCTCGTTATTTTCTGTATAACTCTTCTGCACGATAGCCGTGCGTTTCTCGCTCTTTAGATCGAGCTTCTCGATGTTCAGAGCGATCATCTTACCTTGGAGGTCGAGCATTCTGTCCGCTTTGTCGATAAAGAACATCGAGTACAAAACCTTGCCATCTTCAACGTCGATCAGCCGCGTATTCAACGAAAACTCATCATCTTTTTTCGTGAGCGTACCGACCAGAACTCGGTCAACCCCGAGCTCGCTCCCGATCGCTTGCGCTTCCATCTGCTTTTTCTTATAGGTGAACGCCGATTCCCGCGTAACGGTTCGGATCTCAGGAAAATTAACGAGCCTGTTGATCAAAACGTCGCTCATACCGTCAGAAAGATAATCATTGGCCGCGTCACCGGTCGCATTTTCAAACGGCAACACCGCGATCGAACGTGACTCAGAGGGCGTCTGGCCACCCACGAGTCGGTCGCCGCGGGCCACGGAAAACTCAACGACACCTGTGAAATATCCAACGAGCATAAGCAGTAAGGCGCCGGCCGCTACGGCCATTTTCGCACTATGCCGTCGCAAATAAGTCGAGGGCAGTGAAGACGTGTCCATTTCCGAGGCCGGTATCGTAATGGCCTCGTGTATGCCATTTGACCCGCCAGTTATGCGCCCTTCTAGCAGCCTACGATCTGTCTGACCTTCCTCGATCTTCGTTCGAGCGACAAGCTCCGAATATCGTCTATCCGAACGGATCCGCTCCAGTTTCGGCTCCGTCGTTAACCAGACGAGCCACGGATCGCGATCATCCACTGCAATATTCAAATATTCGAACGCCTTATCGAATTCGCCCGTGGAGACCTTTGCAAGACCAATGAACATCGGTTTAACAAAACTTGTTTCCGCCATAGCCGTCATTTCGTCAGCCAGCCTTTTCGCATCGGCATGACGCCCGGCCGCGGCGTAGGCAAAACAAAGATAGTATTGGACCAACGCCGAGCCGGGCATTAGTTCCATTGCGCGCTCGATCTCCACTACCGCCTCGTCGCCTCGGTTCAATTCGCAGAGAACATATCCCCGCTGCATATGACCTTGTGGGTAATTTTCATCGAGGCTGATGATCTCCTCGGCTTTTTTAAGGGCGGACACCATGTCACCTGTCTGGTACGTTGTCCACGCGACCAATGTCATGGTGCGCAACGAAAGCGGATCGAGTTCTTCAGCTTTTTTGATCGCAACGATCCCTTCCGCGAATCGCCCCGACGCTACCAACAGGGCGCTATACCATTCAAACGCATGCGGATAATGCGGAGCGAGTTCGAGTGCATTTAGCAAATGCCGCTCGGCCTCGGCCGGGCGAAACATATTGTTGACAACTAGTCCATACGACGCATATGCCTCGCCAAGCTGATCGTCGATGGCAAGTGCCTGTTCCAACGCGTGGATCGCGTTATCATAATATTCCGAAGCCGGGATGAGCCCGTAAATATTCGCCCAGACATAAAAATCCGCGATCCCGACGTGTGCGAGAGCGTAGTTTGGGTCGATCTCAGCGGCTTCCTTAAAAGCCTCGATCGCCTTGCCGAATGACGTGATCGTAAACTGATTCCAATAAAATCGCCCACGCAGATATGCTTCGTAGGCCTTCGCATTATTTGTCCCGCGTCGGGCGAGCTTACGCTTGTCTTCGCCGGTCAATTGCGGGATCAACGCCGCCGCAACCTGCTCGGAGATGGCATCTTCCATCTCGAGAACATCGGTCAAACGCTCATCAAACTGACCTGCCCAAATAGCCGTTACTTTTTTAACGTCGAGCAATTGCAAAGATATTCGCAGGCGGTCCCCGAACCGACGAATTCGTCCATCGAGAACAAATTCCACGCCGAGTTCCATTCCTGCACGAAACGGGTTTATCTGTTGCTCGTTGTATCGTGTGATGGAACTTGTCGGTCGTACAGTCAGTTTTCTAACACTCGTCAGTCTCGTAATGATCGCATCTGCAAGGCCAACCGTCAGATAGGCATCACCAGTATTTTCGACGCCGCTATGATTCATAACAGTGAGCGGCAATACGGCAACAAGTTTCGAATCCGGTAACAATTCTGCTTCAGCTTTTTTCCGAGGTCCTGGAAATTGATACTCGGCAACGACCGATTCACCCCTTAAATGGCGTTCGATATCATCTCGAAATGCTGCAACCGATTCGTAACGCTCGGCAGGATCCTTCCGCAGTGCCTTCAAGATAATGTTGTCCAGATCTCCACGAAGTCGCTCAGATATCTGCGCACGCGTTTCGCCATTGTCATCAGAAAAAACAGCGAGCGTTGGAGCAGAAGGATTAACTCTAACGACAGCGAGTTCCGAATCTGCAGTGTTCGCCGCGATACTTGGCAAGACGGGTTCGTCATCACAGACCGCCCGGGCAACGTCATGCGGCGAACGGCTCTTCAATTTGTAAGGCCGATTGCCTGTCAGCAATTCAAATAAAATTACACCGAGGCTATAAACATCCGTCGAGTAAGTGACTTTTTCGCCACGAACTTGCTCTGGGCTCGCATAATCGACCGTCATCATTCGCAGGGCGGTCGCCGTCGGCTGCAACGTATCTGAGGCCATCTCGGGATCGAGAAGTTTTGCGATCCCAAAATCAAGCAAGCGAGGCGAGCCGTCGTTAGTTATAAAAATATTCGACGGTTTAAGGTCGCGGTGGATTATGAGTTTTTCGTGGGCATACTCGACTGCTTCGCAGACCCTAAGGAACAATTCGAGCCGTTCTTCGACTTTCAGCCGATTCTTATCACAGTATCTGTAAAGAGTCAGCCCATCGATAAAATCCATCACGAAATACGGTCGTCCGTCGTCCGTCGTCCCGCCATCGATCAGTCGAATGATAAATGGATGATCGAGGGCCGCCAGTATCTGGCGTTCGTTGCGGAACCGCCGCAGAACGAAATCCGTATCGATTCCCCGCTTCACAACTTTTAAGGCGACTCGCAGACGAAATTCGCCGTCGGCACGCACGGCTTCGTAAACCGCACCCATCCCGCCACGGCCAATTTCACGTTCGATCCGATAACTGCCGAGTATCTTCCCGAGCATCGGATCATCGAGCCTTTCGTCTAAAAGGTCCAGCAAAATTCCGTTTTTTGCACTATCGTAAAGGGGTTCTTCAATAAAACTACTTGCTTCATCGAACTGGGAAATTAATTTTTCCACTTCCGCCCTAAGTTCACCGTCGGATCCAGTCGCCTTCGAAATGAAATCCGCGCGCTCAAATGCCGAGAGCTCTAAAGCCTCGTGAAAAACTCTCTCGATCTTCTGCCAGCGTTCCGGTGTCATCAATAAAGCTTAGTACTTTGCAGATATTGCCACGAAAACGGTCGAAATGCCACGAACAATTGCGGATTATTCGTGTTTCCCTAAGGCTTCGTTCGTAAGTGTCAATTTTAGGGTTTCTGACCCGGATTCCAAGCTGGTTTGAAGCTTGAATTTATCAGCCACTTGACCGGCCCGACCATCGAATTGATCGATCGCGTCATATGCGAAAAGTCTATTGTTTTTAACTCGTCGCTCGGGCGGTGATAGTCAGTGTGTAGGCCAAAGCTCGAGAGCGTATGAGCAATAATTCCTGCTTTCGCAAGCTGGTAGTTATCCGAACGCATGAAGAATTTCTCCGTTGGATGCGGATCTAGAACGAGCCTCGCTCCGCGTTTTGCGAGTTCCGGCCCGAGGTTCGAACGTTCGTAGCCGGTAAGCCAAAGTTCTTCCGGCTTAACGAGTGAGTCTGGCCGTCCGATCATCTCAAACTCAAGATTTGCGACAAGTTTATCTTTCGGAAAGGGCATGTTTTCGACGAAGTAACGAGCCCCGTGTCCGCCCGCCTCTTCACTTCCAAAACAAACGAAATAAACGGTGCGTTTTGGTTTCTTACCACTGCTTAGAACGCGCGCGAGTTCAAGCACCGCGACCGATCCCGAAGCGTCATCGTCGGCTCCGTTGAATATTTTATCGTCGCCGGGAGCAACCTCCCGCACCCCGAGATGGTCAAGATGCGACGTCAGTAGGATCACCTCGCTTGCGAGTTTGGCGTCAGTGCCTGTGATCTTACCCATGGCGTTCCAAGTATACGTATCTCCCGATGATGCGGTGGTCGCCGAGATAGTGATCGAAGATCCAGGCGCTAATGCGTCTAATCTAACGACACCAGCGGTCGAGACAGCCAAAAGGTTTGGCCCGCGTCGCGAAATATTTAGTTTTCGGCCTGCGACTGACGACCAATTTTCACGAATCTCTTTCATTTCCGTGAGCAATATCGCAACTGCACCGTCGTTTTGCAACTTTCCGACCAGTGCCTGATCGAATTTATCATCGGGTCCGAGGTTCAAAAGCACGATCGAGCCTCTGGTCGCTGTATCACCAGGCTTTAGCTTTTGCAGAGGCCCGGTGATCTGCTTGGAATTAACCGAGAATGCAATAATATCCGTGCCAAACGCCAGCTGATCTCCGTCTGCATCAAATGTGATTTCGGACACGACCTCACGTCCGGGGACTACGACGGTTTGAACATACGTAGGCTTTCCATCCGCTCCGATCTGTCCCGCAGGTTCGAGGCCGAACTGCATAAACTGCGTGCCGATATATTCCGCCGCGATACGTTCAAAAATTGTTCCGCTACCACGGCCTTGCAATGCGTCGCCCGCTAGGAACTGCATTTGCGCACGTACACTTACCTCGCTCACAGTTGAGCTCGCACCGTTTTGCGAGAACCCCCCGACAGCCATCGACAATACCAGTGCTGAGGCCAAAAAATGATTGGTCAAGGATATTTTTCTCATATCTGTTGTTATACGGCTAAACGGTTGATTCCGTTCACTTCTATGTTAAGGCCGGACGTACGCTGTTTAAAACGAAAGAGATCGACCGGGCCCATTTTTGCGAGCCCGGTCGATATTTATTTCGCCCACAAGACATCTATCCCGCCATGATCTCGATCGACTTTACATAAAGCCGCTTGTTACGGTAACCGTACGTAATGCCCGTCAGGTAAAAATGATTATGCAGGATCCCGCCGTCCAGGTAGAACCCGCACTCGCCTTTGCTGCATTCCGTCAGCGGCCACGCGACCCGTGCTTCGAAGCTGTTTACGGGCCTCTTGAACCACCTCGCCATCTCTTTAAATGACGTAAATCGAAAGCGTTCGATCTCGGGTTCGCCAATAGAATTTTCTATCACGAGCCGGACCCGGCCGATCCGCATGCGTTTAGAATCGAGACTTGCGAGTTGGTCTAGCGAAAATGCAGTTGATACCTCCTCAGCAAACTTCGCGAGTTGTGCCTTCGATTGGGCGCTGACTGAAACAATGCCTGCGATTAGCAGGATAAAAATTAAAAATAGTTTCTTCATATAATCGAATGACGTCGGAACGCGACCCTTTTGCGTTATTTTGCTAACCCACCGTAAAAACGCCAGGTCGGCTTGAAATCTCGTGCCAGCTTTTGTTTGGTCAACACAGCGCGAACCATCTCGACGGGGATCGGACCTTCTTTGAGTATTGCATCGTGAAACTGCCGGTCGGTCATCCTTTTCGAATCGACGAGATCGCGGTGCAGTTGGTGGAACTGGAGGCCGCCCATCATGTATGCCATCTGATAAAGCGGGCCATAGTCGCCGGAGAACGAACGCCGCACCTCGCCGAGAGCGTTGTCGCGTTCGTGGCCGACCTTGTTTACGAGCAGATCGACGCACTGCTCGGGCGTCCAGTTACCGAGGTGGAAGTTTAAGCTAAAGATTATGCGTGCCGCCCGGTGGGAACGCCAAAACAAGGCTCCGATCTTATCCTCCGGCGTTTTGCTGAAGCCGCGGTCCCAAAGCAGGAATTCCCAGTACAACGCCCAGCCCTCGGTATTGAACGGCGTGCGAAAGTGGCGTCGGTACGGCCGATATCGCTGTGCCATGAAGCCTTGCAGGTGATGGCCTGGTATTAATTCGTGATGCGTGACGGCCCGGGCGAAGTGTGGGTTGTTGCCGCGGAGCGACATCAGCTTTTGTTCGTGGGTCATGCCGTCGGTCGGGTATGCGACGAGGATCGTTTCGCCGCCGAGAAAGAACGGTGCAACCAATTGCCGCTCGGGCGTCATCATTTCCATTCGCCAACCGTCCCGGGCGAGTTTGGGGACGGTGACGAGATCGTTCTTCTCGACGTACTCAATTGCTTCGTAGGCGAACTTCCTGATCAGCTCCGGCTGCTTGCCCGGCTCGACGTATTTTTGTTTTACGGCCTCGATGGCCTGCATGTAATCGTCGCCGAAACCCATCTCCCGCGAGGCCTTTTTCAGCTCGACCTGACACCACTCGAATTCCTTGTTGGCGATCTGAATTAATTCCTCGGGCGAATACGGAATCATCTCAAACTTGAGTTCCTCGATCAGCGCTTCCCTGCCGATCGGGTCGCCGATGATGGTCGTTTTGTCGTTAGCCGAAATCCCGACAAGCTTTTCCGTAATAAACGACTGGTATTTGCCAAGCGCTTCGTCCGCCGCCTTGTACGGAGATTCGCACCACCAGGTGAACGTCGGATCATAAGCATTATAGTAAGCGAACCAACGCCGCATCGTTTCACGCAGCGAAGCGACGGTGCGGGCCGCCCGATTGGCGATGGTGCGTTTAGGCCTAGGCGTCGAATCGGTCTCGAAAAGTTTCTGCGTGTCGGCGATCTGACGGGCGATCTTGTTGAGCAGATCCGCCGCTCTCGCCGGATCGATCTCGTCGAGCCGTCGCCGCGTGTCTTCCATCTCGTTGATCTTGATCGCGAACGGTATCAGCGGCAGCATCTCAGCGAATTGCGCGTCCGCCCGCACCGTCTCCTTCGTCTCGTGCTCCAGATAGTTCTTGAATAGGATGTGATCGACCTGCTCGTCGTGGTTGAGCGCGTCAAAATTCACCCCGCCCAGCCCCGCCAATTCTTCCCTGTACAATTCGCGCAAACGCCCGCTGCGATTCGCCGACGTCGGAGCGGAATAAAACCGGTCGAGTATCCCATAGTCCGCATCGAACCGCTCGATCACGCCCCGCAGTCCCGACGGCGGATCGTTATCGCGCAAAAGTTCACCGCCCTGCCCCAAGCCCATCTGGGCAAACACAGAGATAATAATCGTTAAACAGACGATTCTAGCTTTCATAATTTTGTTATTCACCGCTTGTTCAAGCATTCTAAACCAAAAC
>JAYSZT010000147.1:0-9830 GCA_043737915.1 Acidobacteriota bacterium | reverse complement strand
TTCAGGAGACGGGGCACGTGAACGGGTGCAGTCACTCAGACACGAGTACGACGCAATTCTGATCGGCGGAAATACAGCATTCGTCGACGACCCAAGCCTGACGGATCGCAGCGGCGGGCTCCGGCGCCGGAAGCTAACACGGGTCATTCTCGACAACAGTCTTCGGATTCCACTCGATTCTCAACTGGTGATCACTGCGGGCGAAACTCCGACATTGGTCTGTACGAACAGTAACGACCGCGAAAAGATCGATACTCTAAGGGAGCGGAACGTAGATGTCCTCGAACTTTCCGGTAATGGCAGAGATCTTTCGGAAGTTTTAGCCGGGCTTAAAGAAAGAGAACTTCAAAGTGTACTTGTCGAAGGCGGAACTGAGATCGCGGGAGCATTCTGCGACGCTCGATTGGTCGATAAGCTGACTCTGATCGCCGCACCGCTGATCATCGGAGGGCACACAGCACCCGACGCGATCGGTGGTAAAGGAGCTCGATCACTTGAAGAGGCTATGAGGTTAGAGAACATCTCGATCACCACGTTGGGATCAGATGTTGAGATCACAGGCTACCCTAAGGTTGCATAAAGCCAAGGTCGACGGTCGAAAAATTCGTGAGATTTGGGAAAACATAAGACATATCTGTCTCGGCAACACCAAACCATCTCGAGAGCGTTGCTGCATATTGCTCGATCGATGTTGAGTTGTTCGTTCGTTGCCAAACCCTTGACTCGACAAAATAATGGATCAAACTTATAAACAGCCCAAGGCTAAACGTTCGCTCGGGCAAAATTTTCTTGTAGATGACACCGTCGTCAGTCGGATCGTCGGTGCTTTGGGTGATATTGATGGTGTTTCCGTTGTCGAGATCGGGCCGGGACGTGGTGCGTTGACAGAAAAAATACTGGATGGCGGAGCTTCATTAACGGCTATCGAAAAAGATACGGTGCTCGCGGCTGAACTTCGGCTCGAATATAAAGAACGTGAGAACTTTCAATGCGTTGAGGCCGACGTTTTGCAGGTAGATTTTGCGTCAACCATCTCCGCAAACGCCGAAAATCCGGTTAAATTGATCGGCAATCTCCCCTACAATATTTCGACTGCGATCCTTGAACGCATCGCGGCCGAACGTGAACTTTTCTCTCAAGCAATATTTATGTTCCAACGTGAAGTTGTGGACCGAATAATTGCGAAGCCCGGAGATAGCGAACGCGGGTATTACACTGTATTGGTGGAGGCCGCGTTTGATGGGAGGCATTTATTTGATGTTCCACCAACCGCATTTAGGCCACAACCTAAGGTATGGAGTTCTGTCGTTTCGCTAACGCCGAAGCCGCATTCTGTGGCGGATGAGCGTGGTTTTCGTAAACTTGTCGCCGTCGGTTTCGCTCAGAAGCGGAAGAATATTCTGAACAATCTCAAACATTCCATCGCCGATGCCGCTGTTCTGCTCGCGAACACCTCGATAGACCCTCGCCGCCGAGCGGAGACGTTAACTCTGGCGGAGTGGCTATCACTCTATGAGCTTGCAAAGTAAAATGGCCGGGCACGCTTCCGTGACCGACCATTTATCGATGAGTTGAACGTAAGACCTAAGGAATGTAAGCCGAAGGGGCAGGTTGATCATCGCTGAGCCCAAACGCAGTGATCAATGTTCCTTGAGTCGAGCGATTCGCATACCATGTGCCGGTCGACGGGCGAAATATAGCTACATCAGCTTTTCCATCACCGTCATAGTCGCCCGGTGCGGGAATATCCGACGATATTCCAAAGGGAAGCGAGTAATAACTTGAGTCTTCGCTTCTCAGAATAAACCACTCACCGCTCGACGGCCTGAAGAAGGCGACGTCAGTTTTTCCATCACCCGTAAAATCCTGAGCGGCCGGCTTATCCGTTGCCGCGCCAAACTGGAGAGCAAGAGTACCGGCTGTTGATCTTTCCATCCACCATTGACCATTTGACGGGCGAAATATTGCAAGATCTGCTTTTCCGTCAGCATCGTAGTCACCGGCTTGAGGAAGATCGCCTTCATTGCCGAACTGACGGATCATCGTTCCCTGGCTGCTCCCCTGAATAAACCAAGTTCCGCTAACGGGTCGATACAATGCGATGTCGGCCTTCCCATCGCCGTCATAGTCGGCAGGAGCGGTAATATCACCGCTTGAACCAAAAGGAACTGCGTAGAAACTGCTGTCCTCGCTCCGGAGAATTAGCCATTCGCCGGTCGACTGACGCCAGACAGCGACATCGGTTTTGCCGTCGCCCGTGTAGTCCGCCGGAACGATCTCGTCGGAAACAGAGCCAAACTGAAGTCCGACGGAGGAGTTATCGGAGCTTTTCGAATACCACCACTGACCGGTCGATGGCCGGAAGACCGAAATGTCCGTCTTGTGGTCGCCATCGAAATCTACGTGAGTTGCTCGGCTTACTGCCGCGGCCTGGCCAAAAACCGTAAAGCGAGCTGCCTGAGAAACTGAAAAACCATTCGCTGCCGATGCGTCTGCTACGTACCATCTGGCGAAAAACGTCCGCCCGACGAGCGATGCGTTATCCGGGATCGGTATGCTGACCGATGTCCATCCATTGCCGTCACCCGTGTTCTGCGTTGTTGCCGTGATCCTTGCAAATGAGCCTGCGGCCGGAATCGAAGGCCCTACGCCGGGATCTACCGAATCAATTACCAATACGGCATTTGCGTTGCCGACGGCCGAGGAAACGGAAATAGTGAAGTTTGGATTTCCGACCAACGGTGGTGAGATCGCTTTTATCTGTGGAGTAAAGGAGCCTGATCCAGCACGCCCGGTTCCGGTGATCTGCGGCATTAGACTTGAACCCAAATACAATTCCGGACGGTCAAATCGCTCGTTCTCCGCACGAACACGCGGGTCGGTCAGTGGGCGTTTCAAAAACGAAACGAGATCCGCTTGTTGCTGAGCACTGAGACCAAGGTTGGTGATCAGATTCGGCTTATTGTTAGCAGTGAAATCTCCGCCTCGATTGTAAAAAGCAACAACTTGTTCAAGTGTTGTGAACCGTCCGTTATGAAAGAATGAACCCCTAAGCTCGACGTTTCTCAAACTTGGTACTCGGAACTCGCCGCGATCATTCGGATTCGCAGTAACCTGTTCGCGTCCGGTGTCTTCTGTATCGGGACGAACTCCTATATAACGGAACGATTCGTCGGTAAATCGATTGCCCGTGTGGCAAACAGCACAGTTATTCGCCGGGGAATTGAAAATGTTGCGACCGCGTAGTTCTTGTGCAGTCAAGGAAGGAATTCCTTGAGATTCCAGGTCGATCGGAGCCCGATCGCTATATTGAGATCGCTCAAAAGTTGCGATCGCCAGAGCGATCCGTGTCGGTGTGACCTCCGAAGTGCCGAATGCCTCAAGAAATAAGTCGGGATATGATCGACCACCGATCCACTTGGCGAGTGGAGCAGGAATCGCCGGTGAAAGTGCGAGCGGTTTCGAAGTCGCGACGCGGCTTGCAACATTTACCCAGTCGCGTCCATTGTGAGACATCTCACCGGTAGATAGCGGCGGGCCGAGTACCTGACTCTCGAGGGCTGCACCGGCGTTTAGAATAATATTGTTCGTGAGAGGGTCGCGGAATGTTCCGGTTGCCCGGCCGTCCCAGAACAGAAGCGGCGAGTACCCCGCATTAATGTGAGCCATCGATTTTCGGTTCGTCACCTGATCACGAAGCCCGAATCCCGCAATGTTGATATACGTTCCATCCGCATTGCTTGCGGGTACACCCATTGAACCCCTAATATCGTCCGAATTAGCCGTTCCCTCAAAGATTCCGTTCGGACCCGGATTGAAGGATTCTGTGGAAAGAACTGAACGTGGATCGGTTCCTCCGTTTGCGGAATGATGGCAAGTTCCGCACGAAACCGTCCGCGTCGACGAAAGTTGCTCATCCCAAAACAGTGTTTTACCGAGGTAGATTTTGGTTGCCGTGATCGGATTTCCCGCAGGAACCGGTGGAGGTGCGAGTGGAGGTATTCCGGCTTGCTGTGCTGTACCTGTTCGGGAGCCCTGATCGGCGACACTCATGTTGCTAATGATGCCTCCGTTGTCAGCCCTTACCCAATAGAAAAATACTTGCCCGGCAGTAACGGTGGTATCGAAGAAGGTATTAGAGACCGTGGTTCCCAAATCGGTCGCGGTGGCCGGATTGTCGACCGAATTGCGAAAGATGCGATATGCTGTTGCACCTTTGATCGTGTCCCAATTAAGCCCAACCTTGGAGTTGTATGAATTATCGGAGGCAGTCAAATTCGTCGGAGCTGCAAGTGATGTCCCGCCCGTTTGACCGGTCACGGAATTCGAGGAGAGTAGTTCGAAGCCAATGAATCCGAATACAAATGCACAGCAAATGGTAAACTTAAGTCTTTTCATAACAAATCCACAATTAACTAAACGAATAAATGTCCGAATCTTTGCTTTATTTGATTACGGCATCGGAACAGTCTTGACTTCAGATTACTGGTCGTGATGCCGATCGCCTCTGCCGCGTCACTCAAGG
The DNA here is from genome assembly GCA_043737915.1 of Acidobacteriota bacterium. Taxonomy (GTDB): domain Bacteria; phylum Acidobacteriota; class Blastocatellia; order Pyrinomonadales; family Pyrinomonadaceae; genus OLB17. The sequence goes on along the minus strand of JAYSZT010000147.1, from coordinate 5,305 downwards.
AATGATCCTCCGAGTAGACCAAAGTGATCGCGATCCGATCTTTGATGTCGAGCGAGGATAAAACCTTCTCCGCCAGTTGGGTCGCAATGATGCTCTTTTCTGCCGAGGTCTTGTTCCCGTCGATAACGCGTTCGATATAGTCCGATTCGTCGTTACTCATCTCCGCGAATAACCGTTCGCCCTTGCGTGCCTTTCGGCGAAATTCATCGTAGCAAACGTTGACCGCGATCTTTTTTATCCACCCGGCAAATGATCTGTCATCTCCGCCCCGGAAAGAGTTGAGCGAAAAATACGCCTTAGTAAACGCCTGCTGAACGAGGTCTTCGATGTCGGCCCGTTCCCGGAAATAACGACCGACCACTTGAGTCATCGGGCGCCTATACCTTTCAAATATCTCGGCAAAAGCTGAGTCGTCGCCTGCGAGAACTGAATGCACAAGAATTTCGTCAGACACAGAGCCTTCTTCCGTAAACTCGATAGATTGAAGTTGAGTTTCGCTCTGCAATCTGACTTTTATAACCTCTTGGAACATTTTCTACAAGTTGAAAGGAATTAGCCTATAGACAACATCGATTATTCGCCTCTTTTACGTCCGGGTCTGTTCTCGATCTTGAATCCCGATGGAATCGTGAATAGCTCAGTCGGAGGCTCGGATCTTCTGATATTTACGAGTTTGAAGACGTGTTCGCCAGCGAGTGGGTCGAGATCTTTTGACATCAGAACCAACTGATATTCAGGTGAGAACCAGCGTTCGGAAACGACCTGGATCGGCTTCGCATTCCCAACCTGTCCGGCTGGAATCTCAAACGTCGTCCGGCTGCCTTCCGCTGAAATGCCCTCAATCACTCTCGTACCAAGCGACTCGATCTTTGCCCCGTCCGGTTGCCCTTGATCAAGCGGTCCCTGACCGACACCGAGATCACTTTTGCGGGCGATGCGATTTCCGAGATCAAGAAAAATCTGCGAACCACCGGGGAAGTCATTTATGAATACGAGCACCTGCGGTTTGCTATCGTAACCGAGTAGGCTAACGCCGCCAACCATTTCCAACGGTTGCTCACGCCGCGTTCTGCCTTCACCGTCACGGTAGGTTGCTCCGCGGGTCTGTTTGGTGACGGTCGATCCGTCGAATAGCCGGCGTGTATCTTCGATAAGAATATCCGCTGAGAATGGATGTCCTTTAATTAATTTGTCACCGAACCGGAGCTCAGCGGCTATAAATCTCGCGTTCGGTGGATTTGGCGGTCTCGGGGGATCATTTCCGCCTTGTTTTCGAGCCTCGTTTCGCCCGAGAGATCCGTCGCCGTCCTTGTCCATCTCCTGAAAGATGTTACTAGTCGCTTTCACGAATTCAGCTTCGGTGAGGGAGCCTTTATCACGCAACTCGGTCTCGAAAAAGAAAGGGGGCAAGAACGGCTTTTTGCCTTCACGCGGAGCCTGATCGGTATCTTGATCGGGACGTTGACCGGGAAGTGGTCGGGGCGGGAATTGAATCTCGCTCGCCTCGATCTTTCCGTTTTTGTCGCGGTCGAGATCGGCGTAGGTCAATTCGACGGCTTTTTGAAACTCTTCGGGATCAAGTTTCCCGTCACGGTTCGTGTCGTAACGATCGATCCAGCCACCATCTCGGCGGCGATCATCTCTCGGGCGTTCCTCTCCGGGCATTCCCATCCGTTCGGGCGGTCCCTGCGGACGAGGTGGGCGTTGACCAAAAGCTGAGGCACCAAAGATCAAACCGACGATTGCTATGCCTAATTTTGTTTGAATATTGCTCATCTTAATACCTACTGCCTTATAAACCTGATGGCTCGGTTCAGACCGTCATCTCCAACGACTACCTCTGCGTCTATCAAATTTGACGGTTTTTCCACCGACTGGACAAGTCCGAGCGTGACCATCAGCGAACTTGGAACTTTCACCCTTACGACCTGTCCGCTTTCGGGATTCCCGACATTCGAAAGTGCGATAAACTCGGATTTGATCTCAGTTTTCTCGGCACTCGTTGTGCTCGCGCGTTTCGCCCTTCGTTCAGCGACCGCCGTAGCGACCCGTGTCGAATTCTGTTTGCGAGGTAAGGCCAAATTCGGTTTCGTCAAATTGACCTCGATGATATTTTTGACTGGGACTGCCGGCTCGGGAATGATCTCAACCGGAGCTTCTTCCGTTTGCTTCACGCCATTCTGCTGCAGTCCCGCCAGGTCCGTCTTCGCCTCATCGGCAGGACGGAAACTGAAAATACCAACTATTAGAAGCGCCGCTGCCGCCACCGGGACACCGATCATTAGCCATTTTTTGACTATTGCGGATAGCAGAGGCCTTTTGTGGGACCTCGTTTCGCCGATATTTCTCTGGATCGACCACCAAAGTTGCGGAGCGTTTGCGATATCGTCTAACAATGATTCGTCAGCCGAAGCATCCTTTACAAGTGTCTGCATCAAGGCTTCGAGTTGTTCGTCTGAAAGCTGCTTTTTCATATCGGTCACGTAGAAATAAAGTTTGTTCTCGGGTTAAAGACGTCGGGAAAACGCGATCGGTTTCAGATATTTCGAAAAAGTTTTCGACTGCTCACAGATCTCCCGGTGAAGGGTTGCTTGGGCCGTAAAATCCTATAATTGTTTTACCATATGTTATACTTCATCTTTCTAAAGCAACGGAGTATCGGCTGTGTCTAATAATAAAGTTGAAATAATACCGCTCGGCGGGATCGGCGAGTTTGGGATGAACTGTATGGGCATCCGGTACGGCGATGAGATGATCATTGTCGATGCGGGCATGGGTTTTCCTGAGGAAACGCCATACGGAGTTGATATCTCGATACCGAATTTCGACTTTCTCGAGGAATATCGCGACGATATGACCGCGATAATTCTGACGCACGGTCACGAAGACCACATTGGGGCCCTCGCCTATATCCTCAAAAAATTCAATCTGCCTGTTTATTCATCTGCTTTTACGCTCGCTTTGACTGAGAAACGCCTCGTCGAATTCGATATGCTCGACGATGTTTTGATGCATCGGGTCGAGGCGAATGACATTGTCGAGATCGGTAATTTCAAGGTTGAGTTCATTCACGCGTCGCATTCGTTAGTGGAATGTTTTTCGCTCGCTATCCATACGCCCATCGGGACGATCATTCACACCGGCGATTACAAGATCGACGACACGCCGGTGATCGGTAAGCCATACGATCTCAAAACGCTGGGCCGTATCGGCGATGAAGGTGTGCTCGCGTTGCTCTGCGATTCGACGAACGCTACCGTTCCGGGGCGAACGCCGTCCGAGATGGCGGTGATCCCGGCGTTCGAAGAGATCTTCGAACAGACCGAGGGACGGTTGATCGTTTCGACATTTTCTTCTTCGCTGCACCGATTGCAGATCGTGTTCGATGTTGCCCATCAGTTTGGACGGAAGGTTTGTGTTCTCGGCCGGTCGATGTTGAAGAATATCGAGATCGCCGCAGATCAGGGGTTATTGAAAATACCGCAAGGTTTGAGCGTTGATCTAAGTCTTGCCCGGAAACTAGCGGACGATGAGATCTGTTATCTCGTCACCGGTTCGCAGGGCGAGATGCGGGCGGCTCTGTGGAATCTCGCGACGGGCTCGTACAAGGGAATGGAGGTTGAAAAGGGCGACACGGTCGTGCTTTCGGCACGCATTATTCCCGGAAACGAAAAAAACATCAGCCGTCTGATCGGTAATCTCTACAAACGCGGTGCGAATATCATCGAGGAGAAGCGGCGGCTGGTGCACGTTTCGGGGCACGCTTCGCAGGGCGATATCAAGATAATGGTCGAGACGTCGAAACCGAAATTCGTGATCCCGATCCACGGCGAATACCGGATGCTGTTCCGCCAGAAAGAGTTCATCAAGAATCACGTCGGTAATTATAGCGACGACGACATAATTCTCATTGAAAACGGCAATGTGCTCGAACTTGGTGAAAACTCCGCCGTTGTCGTCGAGAAACGTGAACTGTATAAAACCTTCATCGACGAAGAATCAATGGAAGAGATAGAGTACGATGTCGTGCGTGAACGCAAGAAACTTGCCTACGGCGGAGCTATCTCGCTGGTCGTTGCGATGGAAAAGAACACTAACACCGTCAATGGCGAACCGCAGGTCACATTCGAAGGCGTCGCCGGCATCGATCCGCTCAACGGCTTCTCCGCGAAGGCGCGAAAGTCGATCGCCGATGCCATCCACGAAATGAAACCCGACCACATCGCCAACCGCACGATGTTCAAAGAAAATCTCCGCATCCATCTCAAACGATTCGTGCAAAAAGAACTAAGCAGCAAACCCGTGATAGTGACGACGATCGTCGAGGTCTAGGCGTCAAAGGTCGAACAAGAAACGCACAATTATTACTACCAAAATGATAGCTCCAAATGAATAGAGCATTGCGCGGGCGAGTTTGTGGCTTTTGTTGCCGGAAAACATTTGGTAGAGTCCGGCGCCCGATGCAAATATGCCCGCGGTGGCGACAGAGGCCGAGATGATAAAGAGAACGGCGCGTCTTTCCCCGCCATTTGGGGTCATACGGTCAAGGAAATACAGTCCCGCACCTCCCAGAGACAGCAAAATTACGCCTAACACGACCAAAATACCGCCGAGAAATTTAAAATCACTGCTGCCGAGCATATTTCGACCGCACGTCGGACATTTCTTTATCTCCTCAAACGTTTCGAAACTGCACGCAAAGTTGTGGCAACGCTTCAGTTCGCCCGTATAGACCTCTGGTTCTCCGGTTGGGCTTCTTCGTTGATCGGAAAGTATCGATAAATTAGCGTCGGACATAAGATTCAGCAAATCTAAACTCGTTTGGAATTCATGTCAACCGAATGCATACTGTTCAGCATGGATTGGAAAGGCAAAACTATCTTCCTCACGGGAGCTTCGAGCGGTATTGGTGAGGGTTTGGCGGTTGCAATGGCGGAAAAAGGGGCGACTCTCGCTATTGTGGCGCGTCGTGAGGAAGAATTGACGCGAATTGCCGAGCAGATCGCTGTCAAAAATGGTATCGCGAGGGTTTTTGCGGTCGATGTAACCGAGGCGGAATCGATGGCAAAGGCTGCCCAAACATTCCGCGACGAATTCGGGCATATTGACATCATGATCGCGAACGCTGGAATTGGAGGGAATGATCAGAAAACACGCGAATACGATCCCGCGAGCGTCAAAAAGCTCATCGACATTAATCTGCTCGGTGCCGTGAACAGTATTCACGCCGTCATAAAGCCCATGCAGGAGCGAAAGAGCGGTCATATTGTGGCGATATCGTCTCTTGCGGGGTTTCGGGGGCTTC
>JAYSZT010000146.1:0-9831 GCA_043737915.1 Acidobacteriota bacterium | reverse complement strand
TGGATCTTATCGACCGTCAGCTGCGTTTCGACCTGCGTGAAGGCGTACCAGTCGCGGTTGTTGTCGTGGCCGACGTATTTATGATAAAGCTCGGGCGGCTCGGTGCCTTCGAACGGCGTGCCGAGCGTTTTGTCGTACCAGTTCTTAACGATATCTACGCCGTCGGGATTTAGACTTGGGACGAGCAGAATTATCGTATTTTCGAGAATGTTCTTGATCTCCGGCTCGTTTGACGACGCCAGTTTGTATGCGATCAACATAGATGAGAGCGTCGAGCCGACCTCCGTTGAGTGGATGCCGCAGGTGATCATCACGATCGTCTTGCCCTTACGGATGTTGATCCGGGCGTAAGTATCCGTGGTCGCCCGCCGCCTTGCCATTATTCGCGGATCGGCAAGTTCGGCGTTGATCTCCTTGTACTCGTCTAATTTCTTTAGATTCTCCGGCGAACTGATCGTCGCATACACAAATGGAGCGCCCATCGTGGTTTTGCCGATCTCCTCGAATAAAACGCGGTCAGACGCTTTGTCGAGTTTCTTAAAGTAATCAACGATACTCGCCCAACTAGCCAGCTTTCGGTCGTCACCGGGCGTAAAGCCGAGCAGATCTTTCGGCTGAGGTATCTGGGCGGCGACAGACAAGGCCAGTAATGCGCTACAGAGGCACAAAGACAATGTAAGAAATAGGAAACGTTTCATAATGGATTGAGTTTAGTTGATAATGCCCGCACGGGTAAAGAAGGCGGAAACACGACCCGTGCGAAGGGTGTGGTTTTGGTGATGAGAACTTGCTCTCGACGAAATACCTCGCCCAACGCTTGGGTTTCCGCACGTTTAAAGGTAGATTAACTCAAGTTAAACATCCTTTCCCCGATAGTCCTGCCATCACGCAGGCGATGACGACACGACAACTTAGGAGACATACAAGGCATGAAAAATCCTTTTCTCGAGAATTTCCGATCGTACATTCCCGACGCGACGACCCTGCGCGAACTGACGCCGCTGCCGCTCATCGTCGGCACGCTCCTCGGCATTGTTTTCGGCGCTTCGTCGCTTTATCTGGTTCTAAAGGTGGGGCTGACGGTCTCCGCATCGATTCCCGTCGCTGTAATTTCGATAACTTTGTTTCGGATCTTGTCGAAGTTTGGGATGAAGGACGCGACGATCCTCGAACATAACATAGTTCAGACGACCGGAAGTGCTGGCGAATCGATCGCTTTCGGTATCGGCGTAACGATGCCCGCGATCCTGATCCTCGGCTTCGACCTTGAGATTTGGCGGGTGACGATGGTGGCGGTTCTCGGCGGCCTGCTCGGAATTCTGATGATGATCCCGCTTCGCCGGGCTCTGATCAAGGACCAGCACGGCATTCTCAAATATCCGGAAGGCACGGCCTGCGCTCAGGTTTTGATCGCCGGTGCTTCGAGGGAATCGCGGGACGCATCGATTCAGGCCGACGCCGCCCACAGCGATTCGGCGGCGATGCAGGGCGGTAAGATCATCGCCATCGGTTTCGCGATGGGCTTTGCATTTAATTCGATAATGCAGGTGCTCAAAGGTTGGAAAGAGGTTCCCGGCAAGGTGTTCGGTAAACCTTTCGAAGGCGGCTCCGTCTCGCTTGAGAATAATCCGGCACTGCTCGGCGTCGGCTACATCATCGGCCCGCGCATCGCCGGTATCATGTTCGCGGGCGGTGCTCTTGCTTACCTCGTTCTGATCCCAATGATCAAGTATTTCGGTGCGGGGCTCGTCGGACCGCTCGCTCCCGGACTGATCCCGATCTCTGAAATGGGCGTCCAGGGCAAGAACAGTATTCAGGGTAGTTACGTGCTATATATTGGTGCCGGTGCGGTCGCGGCCGGCGGCATCATCAGCCTTTTCCGTTCGTTGCCGGTCATTTGGCATGGAATAAAGGGTGGGATCGCCGATTTTCGCGGCGGAACTAAGGATGACACGGATGTAGACGCTCTGCCGCGTACAGATCGCGACATTTCGATGAAATGGGTTGTCGGCGGCATTCTCGCTCTCATCGTAGTGATCACTTTCCTGCCGTCACTCAAGATGAATATTCTTGGTGCGATCCTGATCATTGTATTCGGATTTCTTTTCGTTACCGTTTCATCACGACTAACCGGAGAGATCGGTTCTTCTTCGAATCCGATATCCGGTATGACGGTCGCGACCTTGCTGTTAACCTGCCTGGTATTCCTGATCGTAGGATGGACATCGCCGGATCCATACTTTGTCACGGCTCTTAGCGTCGGAGGCATTGTATGTATTGCGGCTTCGAACGGCGGCACCACCTCGCAGGATCTGAAAACAGGATTCTGGGTAGGTGGCACGCCAAAGAAGCAGCAGATCGCTATCCTGATCGGTGCGACCGCGTCCGCACTCGTTCTCGGCCCGATCCTGCTCGCGCTCAACGAAGGCGGCACCGTCTATGCTCCGGCCACGACTTTCACAAAGGTCAAAAAAGAAGTAATAGTCAGCCCGGCCGGACTCACCCCTTTCACTGGAGACGACAAACCTTCGGTCGCGGGAGATTACCGCGTTTTTGAGAACAAGGCCGCTGAGGGCGAAAAGGAGCCCGCGAACAAAGATCTGCCCGCCGGTAAATTTCTTGCCGATCCGGCTGGAAAAGTGATGTTCAAGATGGACGAGAACTTTCCGAAGGGAGCAATGGTCCCGGCAGGAGCTGAGATCGGTCCGGCGGAAACTATCAAAGGAACTCAAGCTGCATCGGACCCCACCAGTTATCGCGGATGGCACAACACGACAACGGTTGGCGGAATTGCCCCCGGCAAATATCTCGTGTCCGATACGGGACAGGTCAAATACTTGGTCGACCCCGGCATAAACGGCTCGATCACAGAACGTGACGGTACTGAGGTAACTAAATATTCTGCTCCGAAAGCGACTTTGATGAGCTACATCATCAAGGGAATTCTTAGTCAGGAACTGCCTTGGGGACTCGTGCTGCTAGGCGTAATGATCGCCGTCACACTCGAGCTCGCTGGTATCCCGTCGCTTGCGTTCGCCGTCGGCCTTTATTTACCGATCGCCGTGTCGGCCCCGATATTTGTCGGCGGCGTGGTCCGTTGGGGAGTTGATAAGCAACTGTTCAAGAAACTGCGTTCCCGCAACCTGACCGAGGAAGAAATGATCGCTGAGACCGACAAGAGTCCGGGAGTTCTGCTTGCGTCCGGTTACATCGCGGGTGGTGCCCTGGCTGGTATCATCGTGGCATTCTCAGCCGAGTTCCTGAGCGATACGGTGAAAGGTATTGAGGAATGGTCAGAGAAACACAACGCTTTCTTCGCCGGTGACTACTCGGATATACTGGGTGTCTTGCCATTTGTGCTTCTCGCTGTAGTTCTGTACTTCGTCGGCCGCGAGTGGCTATGGGCCGGAAAGAAGGTCGAGTAAGGGTCGAACATAACGGTAAAATTTTGTTTACCTTTTCGAGTGCGGTACGTATAGTAAGAAATGCGTGCCGCCTCGCTTTTTTGGTACGAGCCTTCCGACATTTGTTTTAAGTACGATATTAATGAATAGCAGAAGTATCTTTAAGTCTTTTTGGAAAAGGTTTGCTCCGTTATCGGCCTTATTGTTGGTGAGCGCGTTCGTTTATGGATGTTCCGTGGCCGAACCGAAAACTGACGCGAAGACGGGCGACCTGAAAGCGGCGAACATCGCCGAAAAACCTATCGAGCCGAAAGGTGCCACGATCACCATCGATCCGAATGGGCCGGCGGACACCGTGCGTGCGTTTTACAAAGGTTTGCGAGAGAAAAAGTTTCGCGAGGCAATATTTTTAACAAACCTGCGTCCGGCGGTCGAGGGCCTAACTGACGCCGAACTAAAGGATTTCTCATTGGATTTTGAGGCGATCGCCGGTGACATTCCGACTGAGATCGAGATAAACGGTGAGGTCATCTCCGGCGACACCGCGACAGTGACGGCAAACTTGCCAAATCCCGAATCTGAAAAGAAAGAGATCCAGTCGATCAAACTCCGCCGCGAAAACGGCATCTGGGTCATCCTGACCGTCGATGAAGATGCCGAAAAACGCATCAAACAGGACGGAAAAAATTACTTCTACAATTTACGTATCGAGACTCATCAGGAAGAGGCCAAGAAGATGCTCGAGCGCATTTCGCAGGCCGAACTTGCGTATTCGCTCCAGAATGGAAGCGTCGCGGAATTTCCCGTATTGATCGCGGCCGGTTTTCTGCCCGACGACGTCCTGACCAGCGAATCGACGGGATACAAATACGTCGTCACGCTCGACGCAAATAAACGCCGCTATTTTGCGACGGCAACGCCGGCCGAGTACGGCCGCAGCGGAAAACTCTCGTATCTGCTTGAACTCGACAACAAAGGCATTTCGAAAGTTACGAGCAAAGACAATGGAGGAAAACCTCTCAAATAGTGAAGTTACCGTAAAGCCGGAGCGAATTATCTTGTAAAAAATGTAAAAACAGTTTATACATATAAGTCCTCCCGTTATTCAGACTTTGTTTACTGTCCTCAACCTTGATGTTACGCAGCCTTATCGCGAAATTTAGTCGGTCGCTGTCTGAACGCCGAGCATCACCGCGGCGACTGCTCGCGGTACCGGTTCGCGTTTGGTTCGAACCTGACGTCAACACGCCGCAAAACCGTGACATCGCGAGGAGTATGGCCATCCCGGGCGAGACCGTCGACGTTAGCCGCACCGGTGTTGGATTCCTCGTTTCAGCGATTCGAATCAACGAAAAATACCTTGTCGGACAGGACCGCGAACTCAACATCGAGATCGATCTGCCGACGGGTAAAGTGACAATGAAGATCGTCAGCCGCCGCTACGAGAAGGTCGGAATGCACCTGTCAATGGAAAAATTCCTCATCGGTGCACACATTATCAGAGTCGATAGCGACAGTAACGCCGCGTTCGATCAGTTTCTCCAAAATAAACTAGGCATAACGAAGCCTCCCGCCGGTCTCGAACTCGGTATCGATTAACGGTCATCCGAGTTTTCCCGCAATATATTGAGTATTTTGGACCGGCAGGAAAGTTCCGGATTTGCAGTCGATTTTAAAAAGTGGTGACGTCCGCTCTTAAATTCCCAATTAAATTAGGAAATGATAAACTTTCGCCCGTGCACCCTAAAAACTCCGCATTAGTAATCGACGACGAGCCGCAAATCAGTGCTCTCGTTGCGCAAGTCTTGGAAACCGAGGGTTGGGTTGTCAGCGAAGCCCGATCCGCGGAAGAGGCCTTGGCTATGGCGTCGGGACAAGAATGGTCACTCGTCTTTTGCGACGTTGTGCTTGGCGGTATCGATGGTTACGAGGTTCTTCGGCAGTTCGCGGAGATACAGCCACATGCCCGATTCGTCCTGATGACCGGACACGGTTCTGCCGCCGGTGCTTTGGACGCAACATCGATCGGTGCCTATGACTATTTGGTAAAACCTTTCAATATCGAAGCGATCTCTCATATCTCCTCGGTTATCCGCGAACAACTGAATATTCGTTCTAAAAAAGGCGGCAAGTCTGACGTCAATGACGATAAGGCCGCCTATGAATCCGACCTGCAGCTGATCGGGAAGAGTCCAAAGTTTGTTGAGTGTTTGAAAATGGTCGGCCGTGTGGCGGCGACCCCGCTTCCTGTATTGATCACCGGTGAATCGGGGACAGGAAAGGAAGTCGTGGCCCGAGCCATTCACCAGCGAAGCCACCGTTCGTCTGGCCCTTTTATCACCGTCAATTGCGGTGCAGTGCCAAATGAATTGATCGAATCGGAGCTTTTTGGCCATGCCCGCGGATCATTTACCGGTGCAGATCGTGAACGAATGGGTCTGTGGGAAGCAGCTACGGGCGGCACACTTCTGCTTGACGAGATCACCGAGACCAGCCCGATGTTTCAGGTAAAGATCCTTCGCTCTCTACAGGAAGGAGAGATCCGTCGTGTAGGTTCAAACCGAACGATCAAGGTCGACGTCCGGGTGATTGCCGCTACTAACCGCGATATCGAAGCCGAAGTTCGCGAGAATCGTTTCCGTCAGGATCTCATGTACCGGCTCAACGCTGTGACGATCGAATTGCCGCCGCTGCGTGAACGTGTAGCGGATATCAGCTTGCTTGCTGAGCACTTCGCCAAACAAATTCTCCAATCAAATACCGGAGCGGTCAGATTTTCTGAGGAGGCGACCGCGATGATGAAGGCTTATAGCTGGCCCGGCAATATTCGCGAACTCGAAAATGCGGTGCTCCACGCGGTCTCGATGTGCGACGGCGTAGTCTACTCCGAACACTTGCCCGTGCGCGTTCGTGAATCGATGGGCGGGGCACACAACGGAAGTGGATCTGGCGAAAGCGGAGATGGGGCCGCACTCAATGGATCCGCACCGGAGAAATGGCCTTCACTTTCAGAGATGGAGGAGCAATATGTTTCGCGTGTCATAGCTCATACTAACGGCAACAAACAGGCCGCCGCCCGCATCCTAAATGTTGACCGCAAAACGATCGGCCGGATACTCGATCGAACTGCGACATCCGGATAAAACCAACATTTCTCCGCTCACGCCATCCCAAAATGACTTCCCCGGAAACGCTACACCGCATCAACGAAAAGGAATGTGATCTTAAGTTGATGGGATTTGGCATGTTTGTGGTTGGATCGCATCGGATCCGTATCCCGGACTTCCCTCACTACGCTCCGGAGTTATTCGGGTCTATTAACGCTAGATAGCAAAGGCTGGCTCCCGGCTATCTTTCAGTTGAAGCCCTATTCTGAAAGGCATTGAACTGCTGAAAGGTGTTTGGTTGATGAAGCTAGGCTGATTTCTCTACCAGAAGTTTTGAAAAATCGGCCGCCGGGAGCGGTTTGCTGAAGAGGTATCCTTGCCATTCGTCGCAGTGTAGTGTGTTTAGAAAATCAAGTTGCTCGGTCGTCTCGACGCCCTCGGCGACGACATTGAGACGGAGGTTGCGAGCGAGTCCGACGATCGCGGTGACCAGCGAAGCGTCGTCGAGGTCTCTCGTTACGTCGTTGATAAATGATTTGTCGATCTTGAGCACGTCGATCGGTAGGCTCTTGAGCTGTATGAGAGATGAGTAACCGGTGCCGAAATCATCGATCGATATTTTGATACCGAGTGTTTTGAGTTCCTTGAGCGTCGATATTGTAAACTCAGCATTTTTCATCACCGCGCTTTCGGTCATTTCAAGATTTAGACAAGCGGGGTCAAATCCGGTTTCGCCAATGATCTTACGAACCGAGTCCGCCAGTCCCAGATCGAACTGAGCGGCCGACACGTTTACGGCGACATTCAAGTCATAACCAGCGTCCCGCCATAGTTTTGCCTGCCGACAGGCCTCGCGGAGTATCCATTCGCCGACCTGCACGATCATGCCTGTTTCCTCAGCGATCGGGATAAAATCAAGCGGCGCAATCAAACCGAGTTCGTGATGCCGCCAGCGGATAAGGGCTTCCATCCCGACTATCTTGCCGTTAAGGTTATTTACTTTCGCTTGATAATGGACCTCAAGCTCGTTTTTTTCCAGAGCTTGCCGCAAATCATTTTCGAGCGTGAGCCGCCTCAGTGCCGCGGCGTGCATATCGGCGGTATAAAACTGGGAATTGTTCGTTCCGGCACTGATCGCATGCGAGAGAGCGGCTCCGGCATTTTTCATCAGAGACGGACTGTCGTTACCATCTTGCGGATAAAGGCTGATGCCGATCGCGGCAGAGATAAATATCTCCTGCGTCTCGAAAACAAATGGAGCGTTCATCGCTTCAAATATACCGTTCGTGATCAGCGTAACATCCGACACATCGTTAACCTTTGGCAGCAAAATCGCGAATTCATCCCCCTCGAACCGGGCCGCAATGTTATCTCCGTGCATACATCCGCTCAGACGTTCGGCAAATTCTTTCAGTAGCTTACTACCAAACGAATGGCCGAGCGTGTCGCGAAAGTCTTTGAAACGGCTGGGGGCGATCAGTAGCAATGCCACCTGATCATCGATGCCGCCCCGGGCGATCGATCTTATGAGCCGATCTTCGAAGAGCCGACGATTTGGCAGGCCCGTCAGTCCGTCGTAATACGCAGCAAGGTGCAACTGTTTTGTCCGTTCGTGAACGAGTTCCTCAAGATGCTCGTCGTGTTTTCGCTTTTCGACGAGTAAGGTCCGGTGATCGAGAGCTCGCCGGACGGCTATTTCGACGTGGTCGAGATCGAATGGCTTTTTTATGAAGTCGAAAGCTCCCGCTCGAATCGCCTCGATCGCACTGTCGATGGTCTGATTGCCGCTGATCACCATCGTCACTATATCCGGAGCCAGGGCTGACACTTGCGGCAGCAGTTCGAGGCCCGTCATTCCGGGCATATTGATATCGCTGATCACGAGATCGGGAAGATGTTTTTCGAGCAACCGAAGGGCTTCGTCACCAGATGAGGCGGTGAAGCACGTATTGCCGGCGCTCAACAATGCGACGAGTAGCTCACGGACGCCGTCGTCGTCGTCAACTATCAATATCTCTGGAGTTGATTGTTCTTGTTCCGACATATTCTACGACTCCTTTACCGAAGCGAGCAGAACTCCCAATTTACCTAATAAATTCGCAAGAGTAATGATTTTGGGAAAAATTTACTTTTGTTTCTAAAACTCCGTTCGGGTCGTCGGTAAAACAAGACGCGAATATGGCGGGCAGATTAGTTTTTGTTTCGAAGATCATGTCGATCAGTTCCGAATTATTCATGGGAGAACCTCATTTCTAGACTCGTCTAAAATGCTTCGTATCTTTTGTGTCAGATCTTCCATCTTAAACGGCTTATTTAAAAAATTTGCTTTTTCCGTGATCACACCGTGGCGAACGATGGCGTCGTCCGTGTAGCCTGATGTGAACAGCACCAGCATCTCTGGATAGCTTATCGATATCTGCTCGGATAGCTCGCGGCCGCCCATCTCAGGCATGACCACGTCCGTCATTAGCAGATTGATGGTTCCCGAATGGCTCTCGCAGATCGCGAGTGCATCCTTGCCGTTGGCAGCCTCAAGAATCGTATAGCCGCACATTTCGAGTATCTGCCGCGTGAGCGTTCGGACGTTTTCCTCATCCTCGACCAGTAGGATAGTTTCGGTTCCTTTCTGGAGTTCATCCGACACTTGGGCGTCCTCCACCTCTTCCGCTACCTCCATCACACGCGGCAAGTAGATCGTGAACGTTGTTCCTACCCCGGGTTCGCTATACAGCATTATGTGGCCGTTACTTTGCTTTACAACGCCATAAACCATCGCCAGCCCAAGCCCCGTACCCTCGCCCATTGCCTTGGTTGTGAAGAAAGGCTCAAAAATACGCTGCTGCGTTTCGGCATCCATCCCCGTTCCGTTGTCACTCACGGTCAACTTGACGTAAGCACCCGGCAGCACGTAGGGATGCTGGTCTGCGTAATCATTGTCGAGAAAGATGTTGCTCGTTTCGAATGTAAGCTTGCCGCCCTTTGGCATCGCGTCGCGGGCATTCACAGCCAGATTCATAATTATCTGAGTTAGTTGCGAAGGATCTGCTTTGATCTGGCCGGTCTTTGGATTGAGGACGGTAACGAGCTCGATATCTTCGCCGATCATTCGCTCGAGAAGTGTGCTCGTTTCGGTGATTATCCCGTTGAGGTAAACGACCTCCGGTTGCAGTATCTGCCGCCGGCTGAACGCCAGAAGTTGATTGGTCAAGGCGGCCGACCGCTCACCGGCCTTTCTGATCTCCTGAATATTACGCCGCAACGGGTCGTCCGCCTTCATCTGCCGCAGCGTCAGATCGCTGTAGCCATTGATCGCCGTCAGC
>JAYSZT010000145.1:0-9835 GCA_043737915.1 Acidobacteriota bacterium | reverse complement strand
CATCCGTCATGATCGATGCCTCAAATCTGCTTGTCCGTGCTGCGAGGATAGACGATTTTATGCGGATCAATCTAAGGCGTGAGGCGATCGCACAGCGGGACTGGAGAAGTTTGAGACCTGATTTGAATTTGCTTTCGAATTATTACAGGCTCGGCTTTAATCTCGATGATCGCCGCAATATGCCATCGTATACGGCCATCAATAACGGTGGCGTTTTGACGAACGCAGATTCACGTTTTACCGGGACCTACAGAATTAATTCTAACCAGAGCGACAACGCAGTAACGGTAGCAGCCAATGCAACTCGTTATGCCAACGTCAACAATCGGACCCGCATAAACGACAATTTGGTCGCCCGTTTGACCGCTCCGGACACGCTCGCAATTCAGCGTCAGGGAATGCGTGTGGTCTTCGCCTCGACGATCGCTCCGCAGGTAACCTTTGATGTTGACAATATTGAACGCATCGAGAGTTACCCGAATGGTAAGCAATCGAGGGTGCGAACTTCGTTCACGGGCGACACTCTGAATATCGTATCAAACGGCGACCGAGCCAATGATTTTACGATCACGCTAACTTCGCTCGATGGCGGACGCAGAATGCTTGTTACCCGAAGTCTCTATGCTGAGGGATTGAACCAAACAGTTCAGGTTAAAAGCTATTACGACCGCACGGACGATCAGGCAAGATTCGATATTTACGACAGCAATTCGCCTGTCTACACTGGAACGAATACGAACGTCAACAACACCTTTTACATTCCAAACGATACGGTTTTGTCGGCGGTGCTCAATAATGACCTTTCCACGAAAACAGCGAAAGACGGTGACCGTTTCACGATGACCGTTAACAGTCCTTCGCAGTATCAAGGTGCGATCATCGAAGGCTACGTCTCAAATACCAATAGGTCTGGAAGGGTTTCGGGACGCTCGGAGATCAACCTAAATTTCGAAACGATCCGGCTCTTAAATAATACGTCGTATCGCTTCGCAGGTATTACCGACAGCGTTAGGACGTCCTCGGGTGAAACGATAAAAGTCGATAACGAAGGTTCCGTGCGTGATAGCAGTCAAACGAATCAAACCATCGGACGCACGGCTATCGGCACGGGAATCGGCGCTATCTTGGGCGCGATTCTCGGTGGCGGCAAGGGCGTGGCGATCGGAGCGGTCGTGGGAGCTGGCGCCGGAGCTGGTTCAGTTTACATTCAGGGTCGTGACGATCTGGAACTTCAGAACGGCACGGAATTTACTATCCGTGCGAGTGCACCGCAAGCTTATTCAAGATAAGAGTGTTCGCAAAACCTTGTTCGGTTGAAATGACCGGAGCTCAGGCCCAAACGCCTACGCTCCGGTCATTTTTGTATAATTGATTGACGGTAGCTCGAAAGTTATTAGTAAGCATCCGGGGCGATAAACTTCGTCCGTCTATTTCTATCTAACCGTTTCCTCGCAGTGCCTCCAACGTCAACGACCCTGAATTGCCCCCACAAATTGGGGTAAATAATCTGTCAAGGTTATCCATATACCGTCGCACGCCTCACGATTATCTGATAAATTTCCGGGGAAGCTTGAAGTTACCCAACCGCTCGTTCGAGCAGAACAACTGGTTGCCAGAAGGTTTAGGAAATCGTCCGCCAGTAAAACTCTTGTCGGCAATGATGTGCGGTGCTAATGTACCAGTATTACGTCAATTTTTTCGCCAAAACTTAATCTTCTGGCAGTGTCGTTAGGTGTCGGCTTACTGCTCTCAGTTGTCGCCGTCGCCGAACGATTGCCGATCAAGACCTACACAGTCGCGGACGGACTGCTGCGTGACTCGGTGACCCGTATCAGGCACGACTCGCGTGGGTTTTTGTGGCTGTGTACGGTCGGCGGCATCTCTCGATTTGACGGCTACTCCTTTACCAATTTCACGTTCGAAGACGGCTTGCCCGACCGGCACGTCAACGATTTTCTTGAAACTAAAGGCGGCACGATACTCATCGCTACCGACGGCGGCCTTGCTAAGCTGAACCCAACGGGGCTCGTCGGATCGGCGACGGATCCGCTTTTTTCGGCGATAATTCCCGACGACCCTAAGGCGAAGACGATCGAAATCCTTTTCGAGGACGAGATCGGCACAGTCTGGGTCGGCACCGACAATGGCCTTTACCGGCTGAACGAGCAATTTCAGCTTGAAAAGATCGATCTCGGTCGATCGACAGATTCAGCCGAAAAACTTCAGGTAAACACGATCATGATGGACCGAAATCGTTCAATGTGGATCGGCACTGAGGATTCGGGCCTTTTTCGTATGGAAGCCTCGGGAAAGGTTGAGCATTTCGGTAAAGATAACGGGCTTCCAGACGCGCACGTATCAAGTCTGATAGAAGATAAGAGGGGCCGCATCTGGGTTGGCCTCAGCCCCAATACCGGTTCCGGGCTCTGCCTTTTGGTGGCTGATCCACAAGAAAATACAAATATAGTCGAACGTATCTTCACGACCTTCGACGGCCTACCATCGTCATGGATCACTGACCTTTATGAGGACGAAGATAAATTCTGGATCGCGACGACCCGCGGGTTGTGCCTTTGGCAGGGTGCGGGAGCAGATTCCGTTTGCAAAACCTACACAGCGAAAAACGATTTGTGCGACTACGATATCTGGTCGATAACGAAAGATAAGGATGGCAATCTCTGGTCCGGTTCACGGTGCGGTGCTAAGAAATGGGCTCGTTATGGTTTTACGTCCTACACCGAGGCCGACGGAACCGGAACTCCGCTTGTAAATTCGATTTTCGAGAATTCACAAGGGGAACTTTTTGCGAGCTTCAATGCCGACAATGGACGTTCGGTCGGACGCTTCGGCGGTGAACGATTCGAACTAATCACGCCGAAATTCCCAGCTCACATGAGCTATTTCGGGTGGGGCTGGCAGCAAACTGTCTGGCAGGATAAATTGGGCGATTGGTGGTTTCCGACCGGATCCGGACTGTTCCGTGTTCGTTCGCCAGTTAGTTTTCCAGGACTCGCCGGATCACTACCGGAAAGGATCGAGATAAACACAAAATCAAAAGAGATATTTCGTCTTTTCGAAGATTCCCGCGGCGACATCTGGATAACGACGACGGGTGATACCAATGAACTCTGGCGTTGGCAGCGGTCAAGCAACCAGTGGGAGGACCTTTCGCTGGATACCGGATTCGGAAAGGGTCGCATCGGAATTTCGTTCGTCGAGGATAGGTCCGGCAATCTTTGGATCGGCACAGGCGGTGACGACGGAGCGTTGATTCGCTACCGCGACGGTCAATTTAGGATTTTCGGGCGCGAAGATGGCGTCCCGGAGGGTTGGTTGCGAGCCCTTTTCGTCGATCATGAGGGCAAACTATGGATCGCCGATCCGGCCGCCGGACTGCTATTAGTAAAAGACGTAAATGCTGATCGCCTCGACCTAACACGCTACACGCCGGCCGACGGACTCTCGAGCATTGGCGTGATGTGCGTGACGGAAGACGAGTTCGGTCGGATCTACGTCGGGACTGGTCGCGGGCTCGACCGGCTGGATCCGGTGACCGGTCAGGTCGAAAATTTCACAACCGCCGATGGCCTGCCAAACAGCACGGTCGAGATCGCCTATCGCGATCGTCACAACGATCTTTGGTTCGGCACGACCAACGGCCTCGCCAGATTCGCGCCTGAACCGCAAAAGGCACGCCAATCGCCCAATATCCTGATCACGGGTTTACGCGTCAACGGACAGCCGCAAAAGGTCTCGGTACTCGGCGAGACGAGCATCCCAAGAATAGAGATGAGATCCGACCAGCGGCAGGTCAGCGTAGATTTTCTCGGTCTAGGGACAAGCCTTGGAGAAAAGCTAAGGTACGAATATCGCCTCGGCGATACGAATTGGACGGCGGCGACTGAGCGAACGGTAAATTTCGCGGATCTCAGCGCGGGCGAATTCCGGTTCGAGGCCCGAGCCGTAACTGCCGACCGGCTGTATAGTCCGGTGGCCAGCCTCGAATTTCGAATCGCTGCCCCGATCTGGAAACAGCCGTGGTTCGTAGCTTTGGCTCTGGGGTCGGCGCTCTTCGCGGTCTATTTTTTCTACAAGAGTCGATTCCAGCGGCTACTCGAGATGGAACGGATGAGAACGCGGATCGCCGCTGATCTGCACGACGATATAGGAGCCAACCTGACGCGAATCTCGCTCTTAAGTGAGGTCGCAAATCAACAAACAACGGTTGGGAACGGCACAATGCTGACATCGATCGCCGACATTGCCCGCGAAAGCGTAGCATCGATGAACGACATTGTCTGGGCGATCAGCCCCGATCACGACCGCCTGCGAGACCTGACCCGCAGGATGCGGCAGCACGCCGAAGAAATCTTCGCGACGCTCGATATCGATCTTGATTTTCAGGGTTTAACTGATGATGCCGATCAAAAGCTGAGTGTCGGCATCCGCCGCGACGTGCTCTTGATCTTTAAGGAAGCCGTCAATAACGCCGCCCGCCACGCTAATAGCCAGACCGTAGAGATCGCGTTCCGGTTCGAAGATTCGATGCTTGCTCTGCGGGTTAAAGACGATGGTAAAGGATTCGACCCTACTAATATCGATCAGGACGGCCACGGGTTGCGTAGTATGAAAAGCCGGGCAGTCGGACTCGGAGGGACGCTGACTGTCGATTCGTCTATATCCGGCGGAACAACGGTTAATTTTTCGCTTCCACTGACAAAGATCAATAATTCGTGAGCCTACCTACGCATTGAGGTAGGCGACAAACGTGGGCTTTTCCATTAAATTGATTGCAAGACGTGAATACCGATCCAGAAACTATAGCTGTTTCAGCTAAGCCGACGCGAATCATACTGATCGAAGATCTGCGTGAGATCCGCGAAGGCCTGACCGCGCTTATCAACGGCACCGACGGATTTAAGTGTGTCGCGGCCTTTGGAAGTATGGAAACTGCACTCGCCCGTATCGAGAACGAGCGTCCTGATGCGATCCTGACCGATCTCGGGCTGCCCGGAATGAGCGGAACCGAAGGTATACTGTGCCTCCGTGAGATCTTTCCCGAAGTTCCGATCATCGCTCTGACTATTTACGATAACGACATCGAGATCTTTAACGCTCTGTGCAATGGAGCGAACGGCTATTTGTTAAAAAACACACCGCCGGTTCGTCTCCTCGCGGCTCTGCAGGAGGCGGTCGCAGGTGGTTCGCCGATGTCGCCGACGATCGCGGCCCGCGTCGTCAAGCTTTTTCGCACATTCCGTCCGCCAGAGCTCGCCGATTACCGTCTAACACCGCAGGAGATCACGCTCCTTAAACTCCTGATCGAAGGCCACCATAAAAAAACGGCAGCCCGCGAAATGGATATTTCTGTCAACACCGTATCGTTTCACCTCAAGAATATCTACCAAAAACTCCGTGTCCACTCCAAAACCGAGGCCGTCTCAAAAGCACTTCGCGAGAAGATCGTCTAGACAACCCTACGACCCATTCAACCTACCTGTTTAGGTAGTTAAGATCGATCCGTAGATCGGATATAAATAACCTTACAAATCTATTCTGCGGGTCTCAGGAGTTTTCAATGAAGAATGTTGTTTTAATTTTTGCCTTTGTTCTCGTATCTTCGGTCACGGCATTGGCTCAGGGTTCGGGGTTTAGTTTTCAGGGGCGCCTCAACGACGGCACAAATCCGGCGAATGGGCCGTACGATCTTCAGTTCAAACTCTACGATGCGATCGCTGGCGGCGGTCAGATCGGTTCGACACTAGTGCGTCCGTCCACGGGCTTGGTCAACGGAGTTTTTAGCGTCACGCTCGATTTCGGCAACGCGGCATTCAACAATCCGTTCGCGATCTTTATCGAGATCGCCGTCAAGCCCGGCGGTAGCACCAATGCCTACACGATCCTCGGCCCGCGTCAGCAATTGACCGTCGTCCCCTTCGCGGTGCGAGCAAACAACGCGACGAACGCCGACAACGCCACAAATGCTGTCAATGCCCAAACCGCCATCAATGCAACGAACGCCACGAGTGCGACCAACGCTATCAACGCAACGAACGCGACCGTTGCCGCCAACTCGCTGAATCTCGGTGGCGTTTCATCTGTAAATTACGCCCAACTCAATACCGTCAATACGGGTGATCTCAGGACAAACGGTGCCCTAGCGATCACCGGAAATGCAAGTCAACCCCTGGCGGCGAGGGGTTTCGCTAAGGCGATGATCGAGGTTTACTATGACGGTACTATTCTTCGCTGTTACAACGGAATTACAAACTCATCAGTGGGAAACTGTGGATTTTTAGTTACTCAACCGCTCGGCGACCGTGCCGGTGTTTATCGAATTAATTTTGGATTTCCGACTGACAATAGTTTTGTTTCCACCGCAGTCAAATACGAGGATGGCGGAAGTTTCGCAGGTAATAATAGAGGTATCAATTATCGTAGGTTTGCCAGCACTTCAATTGAGTTTTTTATTTATTCACCCGTCAATCCGTTAGATACGATAGGCGATATTTTTACGGTAATCCTGTTTTAGCTCTAACAAGATTAATATCATCAGACGATCAACTGCGAGGTATTAAATGAAGAGAAATACATTCGATAGATTCGTAAAAAACGCGATTTTGGCCTAGACCACCTTATCATTCTGATCCTACTTCGGTCGTTCTAAGTCAATCTATTCGAGCTAATTTTTCGATTTCAGGAGAAAGAAATGAAAAGGTCACTGTTCGTTTTAGCACTCATCATTTTTGTTTCGGTCGCAGCGGCGGCTCAGGGCAGTGGATTTAGTTTTCAGGGGCGTTTGAATGACGGTACCAACCCGGCAAATGGGCCGTATGATCTGCAGTTCAAACTCTACGACGCGATCGCGGGGGGCGGTCAGATCGGTTCGACGCTTTCACGTCCGGCAACGGGTCTGGTAAACGGCGTTTTTAGCGTCACGCTCGATTTCGGACCCGCCGCATTCAATAATCCGTCCGCCGTTTTCATTGAGATCGCGGTGAAACCTGGCGGCAGCACAAATGCATATACTATCCTCGGTCCGCGTCAGCAATTGACGGTCGTGCCGTTCGCCCTGCGTGCGGATCGCGCGTCGACCGCCGATGCGGCGGGGGTTGCGAATCTCGCCATTCGGGCCGTAAATGCCAGCGATGCGGATCGGGCCGCGATCGCGACGGAAGCAACAAACGCCCTCAATCTCGCCGGAAGTCCCGCGGCAAGTTACGCAAAACTCGAAGTGATCAACCCTGGGCAATTCATAACGGACGGGAATGTTAGACAGTCGTTGAATTCAAACGGGCTTGTGAAAGCGATGCTCGAGGTCGATAGTGTTGGCAATATAGTCCGGTGCTATAACAGCGTTACAAATGCAAATTCCGGCAATTGCGGGTTCACTGTAACGTCGCCGCTAACTGGAGTAAAACGGATCGATTTCGGCTTTCCGGTAATTGGCCGCTTCATCGCTCTTTCTTCATCATATACAAATACCGGTGGCGTTGGCGAAAATAATCGAGGGGCGAACTACCGAGGATTCAATAATACCTCGATCGAGGTTTTTACGTTTATAGCAGGCAACTCGGCGGACACTGATTCTGCACCATTCATGCTGATTTTGTACTAACGTTTCGCAGGCAGCCTTACCGCATAGGGAAATAAAATGAAAAGCTCCGGCAATATATCATCGTCCTTTATATTTTTCGTAATCATTTTGTTTGTAGGTTTTGTTTCCGCAAAGGCACAGAATCTGAAACCCGGCGAAATTGTTTATAGCCGTGCACCGACCGTTGTCGGCGGCAATTGTGATACAGCCGAGATCTGGGTGGTCGGGCCGGATGGCTCGAACGACCGATTTCTTACAAACGGCCTGCATCCGCGTATCTCACCCGACGGACGGCTGATATTATTCAAAAGGTTCTCTCCAAGTACGCTGTGCGCACCGTTTTTCAATGGCGCCCCTATATGGTGGGTCCGCGATCTGACAACGTTGCGTGAAACGAATATCTCATCTAACTTTAGAACGGCCTTTGGTCATTTCTTCTCTCCCGAAACAAATCGCGGCGCGAGCCAGATAATGTTCGACGATACAACCAGTATATGTACGATGAACCTTGACGGTTTAAACAAGGTCTGCAGTTCGTCGGTTATTGGCCCGATCCGCGGAGCCTCCCATCCCGTCGTGCGGGGCGGCGATAATCTGGTTGCTCTGGCAAGTTTCGATAGTAATTCTCAGCCTGCTGGCGGACTTTACACGCTCAATTACGACCTTTCAAACCCGCAAAAAGTTCCGAATACAAATTACAGAGACCTCGACCCGTCCTGGTCGAACGACGGACAGAATATTGCGTACGCCTTGTATCCGACGACTCGATCTGAACCGTACTTTTTTACAAATCTATTCAAGATCCAACCGAACGGCTCGAACAAAACTCAATTGACGTTCACCAATAACTTACCGTTCGGCGAAGGCTTTAGTTACAGTTTGGTTTGGAGTACGGACAACTCGTCGATCTACAACGCCGCCCAATTAAACGGCGTTGCCGGGATCTATCGGATCTCGGCTGACGGAGGCGGAACAATTTCACAGATTCCGATCACCGCCGGGGCGGCCCCGCAATGGATAGGCGGGATCGTACCGCCGCGCGGCGAACTTCAGGTCGCGGCCTTAGGCGGAGGACTCGCTGTGAACGGTCAATTATCTTTGGTCAGCACCGCCGGACAAGGTTTTGCCGGACAGACCTCGACCGGCGGGCAGTACAGTTTTGCTAGCGGATTCTGGGCAGCACCGAATACGATCAGGCGTTCACCGTTCGATCTTGATGGCGACGGGAAGACCGATCTGGCTATCTTTCGTCCGGGCCCGGGCGAGTGGTGGTACAACAAGAGTAGTAACGGTTCTAGCTCGGCTCTTCAGTTTGGTGCCGGTTCCGACACGATCGTTCCGGCGGATTACACCGGTGACGGCAAGACGGATATCGCATTTTTCCGGCCCTCTTCCGGCCAGTGGTACGTCCTTAGGTCGGAAGATCTTTCTTTTTACGCTTTGCCGTTTGGTACAAGTACCGATGTACCTGTGCCGGCTGATTACGATGGAGACGGAAAGGACGACGTGGCGGTCTTCCGCCCTTCGACCAACACATGGTTCGTATTGAAATCCTCCGGCGGCACGACGATCACCGGATTCGGGATCAATGGAGACCTGCCTGTCGTGGCCGATTATGACGGCGACGGCAAGGCGGACATCGCCGTCTATCGCCCAAACGCGGTTGGCGGGGCTCAGTGGTGGATTCAAAAAAGTGCGAGCAATACAGTTTTCGCGACGCAGTTCGGAGCCTCAACAGACAAAACGGTGCCAGGCGACTACACCGGCGACGGCAAAGCGGACATCGCATTCTGGCGCCCGTCAACCGGCAACTGGTCGATCCTTCGCAGTGAAGATCTGTCGTTCTTCGCGTTCCCGTTCGGCATTTCAACGGATGTCCCAGTTCCGGGCCACTACGACGGCGATGGCAAGACCGATGCTGGCGTATTTCGCCCGACAAACTCAACTTGGTTCGTCCAACGCTCGACCGCCGGAACCCTGATACAACAGTTCGGCATCACGGGCGATCTTCCGTTGCCAAACGCCTTTGTTCGCTGAGCACGACGAACCGTAGATCAGTCTTAACTTTTCCGTCCACGGCACCGAGATCGACCAGCGATAAAAAAGCTCGCGAGGCTGTATGGTGCTCTACTGGGAATCCTGATATTTTGTGGTTTTGCACTTCTCCCGACCAATATAGTTGGCGTACTTGCAGGTTGGACCTTTAGTTTCGACTTGGGGATCGCCGTTTTGATCACG
>JAYSZT010000144.1:0-1753 GCA_043737915.1 Acidobacteriota bacterium | reverse complement strand
CGTGGCAGTTTCGCAATCAACTAACGCTGAGGCGAACCACGGAGAACATTCTAGAAACAAAGACGTTTTCACCGGCCCAGGTTAAAGAGGACCTCGCGATATTAAAACGGACGCTGATCACGTTGCATCCCGGAATTTACCGCTACAACACGCCCGAAATTCTGGAACGGGAATTTGCCGCTGTCGAAGCCGAAATAACCCACCCGTTCTCTGAGAGCGAACTGTTTGTTCTTTTTTCTCGTATCACGGAAAGAGTAAAGTGCGGGCACACCTATCTGAATCCCTACAATCAAAACGGTATCGTCCGAGATCGAATTTTTAACGGGAAGACATACCTTCCATTTTACTTCCGGATCATCGATCGAAAGATCATTGTCACGGAAAATGCCTCGCCGAATTCCCTCTCGAAAGGCAGCGAGATCACGAAGATCAATGGAATTCCGGTGAGTAAGATCATCGCAAAGTTGCTGACCGTCACAAAGGCTGATGGCACGTCCACGATCGAGCACCGGATAAATTCCCTCGAACTTACGCGATTTGAGGCCGAGCGGTATGCTCTTTTTGACATGTACTTCCCGCTGTTATTTCCTCTGAAAGACGGGAAGTTCACTATCGACGCAGTCGATTTTACGACCAAACAGAAAAGCCAATTTCAGGTGCCGGCATTAACCAAAGATGAACGAACGAACGCGATGGAAAAGCGGTACGCAAAATCGCCGACGTATGACGACGGATGGAAATTCGAGATACGGGATGGCTCCAATGGCTATCTTAAGATCGAGAATTCGATCACCTGGCGGCTCAAAACGATCAAATTCAAGGAGTTTCTTGCGAATGCCTTTGCCGAGCTTCGGGCAAAGGACGTAAAGAATTTGATCATCGACGTTCGCGGAAACGGCGGAGGCGATATGGACCTCGGATTTGAGATCTCGCGATATCTGGCGAGCGAAAAGCTCGCCCCATATGCCGAAAGCCGCCGATTGGTCCGCAACGTTGCCGCCCAGCCGGATCTCGTCAAATATCTCAGCACGTACGACGATCAGGTCATGGGAGCTGTCAAAACGGGTGTCCCGTCGGCTTTCTTTCGCAAATTTGACGATAATTATTTCGAGATCCTCGGTCGCGAAAACTATCCGGCGGTCGAGCCGTATGAGAACGGCTTCAAAGGCAAGGCTTACATTATTGCCGATTCGAGCAACGCGTCAG
Source organism: Acidobacteriota bacterium (assembly GCA_043737915.1). Lineage (GTDB taxonomy): Bacteria > Acidobacteriota > Blastocatellia > Pyrinomonadales > Pyrinomonadaceae > OLB17. The sequence continues at coordinate 547 of JAYSZT010000144.1, read as the reverse complement.
CGACGTTTCAGTTCCTCGATTACGTTCAGAAGAATCGTCTTGCAACGATAGTCGGCCAAACAACAGGCGGTAACAAACAAGGAATAAACGGCGGCAACTACCTTTTCCTATCGCTCCCAAACTCACAGATCGAGATCGATATACCCGTCTACTTTCAATCACCAAAAAATACACAAAAAGATCAAAGCGTCGTCCCCGACATAATCGTCAAACGGTCGCCATCTGACATCGGCAACAAGAATGACCGCGAAATCACTACGATTCTAAAAATCATAGAGAAGGGAAGATAAGGTGCTATACCGCCCCCGCCGTAGAACTTTGAATTTTCGTCGATCTAATATTTTCCCAATAAACTTGACATAACCGTGCGAACTTTTTAATCTTTATGTTCGCCTCGCATTAGCGACAAAGGGCGTGCCACATTCCGCAGTAGCTCAATGGCAGAGCATTCGGCTGTTAACCGAAGGGTTGTAAGTTCGAGTCTTACCTGCGGAGCCAATTTAAGCCAATAAAAATGGGCATTCCACTAAATTGTGAAATGCCCTTT
>JAYSZT010000143.1:0-9912 GCA_043737915.1 Acidobacteriota bacterium | reverse complement strand
CAATTTCACGTCGAAATAAAACACCAACTGCACCCTCAGAACCCATCACGGCGATCTCAGCGGATGGATATGCGAAATTGATGTCGGTGCGGATATGTTTTGACGCCATCACGCAGTATGCCCCACCATATGCCTTTCGTGTGATCACGGTGATCTTAGGAACTGTTGCCTCAGCATACGCATACAGCAGTTTTGCACCGTGGCGGATTATACCCTGATGCTCTTGATTCACACCGGGCAAAAATCCGGGCACATCTTCGAATGTTATGATCGGAATATTAAAACAGTCGCAAAATCGTACGAACCGTGCCGCTTTTACCGATGCATTAATGTCCAACACGCCCGCAAGGAATGCCGGTTGATTTGCGACGATGCCGACCGAATAGCCGCCGAGTCTGGCAAAACCGATAACAATGTTGGCGGCATAATGTTCCTGAACCTCGAAGAAATAGCCATCGTCAACGACATTATTGATGATGTCACGGATATCGTAGGGTTGGTTTGCCGACTCAGGGACAATCGAATTGAGTTTTTCTTCGCATCGAACCGACGGATCAGAGGTCGGTACGAATGGCGGCTTTTCCATGTTATTCGACGGCACGAAAGATAGAAGCTCTCGTGTTAATCGGAGAGCGTGTTCGTCGGAGTCGGCTGCAAAGTGAGCAACACCGGATCTTGCGTTGTGCGTCATCGCACCACCGAGTTCGTCTTTGGTCACGTCTTCGTGCGTCACGGTTTTGATAACGTCGGGTCCCGTGATGAACATATACGACGTGTCTTTAACCATCACATTAAAATCCGTAATGGCCGGCGAGTAAACGGCACCACCGGCGCAAGGCCCAAGAATGCAACTGATCTGCGGGACGACGCCGCTGGACAAAACATTTCGAAGAAATATGTCCGCATATCCGGCAAGGCTAACCACGCCTTCCTGAATTCGTGCACCTCCAGAATCGTTCAGGCCGATCATCGGAGCGCCAACCTTCATCGCCATGTCCATGACCTTACAGATCTTTTCGGCGTGAGTCTCTGATAGCGAACCGCCGAAAACTGTAAAGTCCTGTGCAAAAACAAACACTTCACTACCGTCGACCAAGCCGTGACCGGTCACCACACCATCGCCCGGATATTTCTGTTCATCGAGGCCAAAGTCTTTGGAACGATGAACTACAAATTTATCGAACTCCTCGAAGCTACCTTCATCAAGAAAAAAAGCGATTCTTTCGCGAGCCGTCATTTTTCCACCTGCCCGCTGTTTGTCGAGCCGTAACGCTCCACCACCTTCTTCTGCGGCTTGTGACCTTTCTTCTAATATTTGGAGCTTTGTTTGGGGTTTTGATTCGGGCTGCATATCGGATAAGTTTAGCGATTTAAAGCATCTTTTCAAAATGCGGTGAGAAATGATTAAATTGTGGTCAGAATGTCAAAAATCGAAAAGATAATAAGCCGTGACAACCGTCGACTGGTCAACGTGCGAAGCGTTCGGGACGGTAAAAGTAATACGCAGATCTTTATCGAAGGGCGTCGCCTTGCGAGGGAGGCGTTGCGATCGGAGATCGTTATTAATGAGTGTTTCATCGCCGACGATTTTGCTGATTCAAAACTCCTTGAGGATATTATTGCGGTCGTCGATCGAGTATTTGAGATTCCGGCAAAGGTTTTCTCATCGATCTCTGACACCGAACAATCACAGGGAATCGTACTCTTAGCTGAACGTCCCTTTACCGGTAGTTCGAATGTCGAAAGACGGCTCGATCGCGAATCGATTCCGCTCGTTCTCTTTCTATACGAGATCAATAATCCGTCGAATCTTGGGGCGATCCTCAGAACCGGAGAAGCGGCGGGTGTCGCCGGCGTGATCGTATCGAAAAACTCGGCTGATGCTTATTCTGCAAAATCATTGCGCTCATCGATGGGTTCTGGCTTTCGCATCTCAATTTGGGAGAATGTTACTTTTGAGGAAGTTCTCGCGTGGGCGAAGAGTTTCGGGCTGGTTGCGACTGCCGCCGATATTTCCGCCGAATTTTCTTACACCGAGATCGATTGGGAGGTGCCGAGACTGCTGATATTTGGTTCTGAGGCACGAGGGCTTTCAGATGAGCAGCTTAAGAATATCGAACAGAAGCTGATCATTCCCATGCAAAATGGGGTCGAAAGTCTAAACCTATCAATTTCGGCCGCCGTGATAATGTTCGAAGCCCAACGACAAAAGCCGGGTAAGTGATCTTAGCGATTCGCGTTTGTATTAGCCGGTCCCGTCGGTTTCGCGGGTTCTAGTTCTATTTTGAAGTTCTTCTGGGCTGTCGGATCGTTGATAATCGCCATTGCTATCGCGATATCGGTCGCTATAACCTTCGAATTTACCGGTTCTGCTTTGTCGATCCGACTCCGTGCCTCCACAAATGCGGATCGAGCCTTGATGTAATCGCCGGTCAACATATACGCACGACCTTGTAGATAGAAATTTTCAGCGTCGTCAGGTAACGGTATTTTCGAAAGATAACCGGCCGGATCTTGATCTATGAGTCGGCGATTGTCCTCGAAAGCACTCAATGGAATATTCCCTGACCGCATCTCGGTAATAGGTATTACCGGCGAAGGTTCCTCGGACTTCATAGCAAAATGATATGTGCCGAAGCCAATAGCAGCCCCAAGCAATAGAAATATGAAGTACAAGAATAGTTTCCCGGCGCCGCTCGATTCGCGTTCGTTCGACCGATCTTCAGTTTCGGCGGACTCGCCGAACATTGAAAATGGCTCCGATCTCGTTTGAGCTGCGACAATCTCCTTTTCCTCAGAAAATCTTTCAATCGGGGTATTTTCGAGAGTTGTGGGGATTTGATCGGGCACGATTTCGTCGATGCTCTCAATCTCGACATTAGCCGAAGAAGATTCCTCGCCAATAACCGTAACAGGTTCTATTTCCGCTGCTGTGTAGCGGATAGGTGCGGGAATCGTTTCGTGAAGGGAAATATCATCGAGTTCGTCTTCGACGGATTCGAGTCGTGTTGCCGGAGGTTGAATATACTCCGCCGACAATTTCGGCACTGATGTTTCGATTTCGAGCAGGTCTTCTTCCTCATCTTCGTGACTTATTTTCGATGCCCGGGCCGTGGCGATGGTGTCTTCGTCGAAATCCGGAACAGTCAGGAAATCGTCAGGGTTCTCCGAAGGCAAGACCGAAGTTAGACCGGATCGATTCTTAGAAAGCTTGACGATGACCGCCGTCAAATTGTCCTCTGCTCCACGCTCGAAACATAATTCCTTTATCCGGAGGCAAATGGCACTTAGCGGTTCCGTTAGGGCTAAAAGCACCGCTATCTCCGCATCTCCGATATGGCGCGTCACGCCGTCGGAGCACAAGAGAAACGTGGAGTCGTCGTTGACCATCATCGTTTTAAGATCGACCTCAACGGTTCGTTCAGCCCCAAGAGCACGGCTGATAATGTTCTTGCTGGGATGGTTTTCGGCCTGTTCCTCTGTCATTCGCCCGGCGCGGACCTCTTCGGCGACCATTGAGTGATCGTTGGTCTCGCGATGGATCGTCCCATTCGAATCGAGACGATATAAACGCGAATCGCCTACGTGACCGAACGTGGCAATATTTCCTTCGACGTGGAGGGCAACTACAGTAGTCGCCATTTTGGATAATTGGGCGAGATCATTCGACATCTGGTGAATTGCCGAATTTGCTTGTTCGAGGGCGCTCTGCATGACGCGTTCGGCGTCAGAACCGGAAAGCCGGTTTGTAAATGCCTCGCCCAGGATCTCAACCGCCATCTGTGACGCAACTTCGCCGGCCTGTGCTCCGCCAACTCCGTCAGCGACAGCAAAGATGCCCTTGGAACTTATCTCGAGAAACGAATCCTCGTTTTGTGGTCGTTTCTGGCTCAACCCACGGTCACTGATAGCGGCCGACTCGATCTGGAAATTATCTTCCATTATTCACACTCCACGAAGTCATAAAAATCTATACTTTAGCTGGCGTTGCTTCAGGTAAAATCTCAGCTTGGTCTTTGAGGCGGTCAACCGCATTTCGATGCGAAAATGCAAGAAGCATACCGAGCATTACGAAACTCGTGATCAAACTAAAGCCGCCGTGACTGACGAAGGGAAGCGTTATGCCGGTCATAGGCAATGCTCTAGTGATACCGCCAATGTTTACCAAAGCTTGAAATCCAATGAACGCCGATAGGCCAATCGCACACAACTTGCTAAACATATCCCGCGAATCACGGGCCGTTTGCACCCCGGCACTAACAAAGACGATTAGGGCAAAGGTTACCAACAATCCTCCAAAAAGTCCAAGTTCTTCTGCGAGGGCGGCAAAGATATAGTCAGAATCGGAAACAGGAATGAGTTCGGGATAACCAAGCCCCAAACCTCGTCCGGTAATGCCCCCTGATGCGAGTCCAAATGTCGCCTGAGCTGGCTGAAAAGCCAAAACGTCAAACCACGCATCAACGTTGATAGTTTTCTGTAGACTTGGATCTTCCTCGATCATTTGAGGCAGTTTCGGATCATTTTTTACAAGGTCCGCGTAATAATCATCGTAATCTTCTTTCCACCAGCTTGTCTCGGGTGACGGCGGGTCAAACCCGTCAAGCCACAGGTGAAATCGCTGCTGAATGCGGTTTGGAAGGACAGCTTTGACAGGTCCGGCAAGGGTTGGCAAAAGCGGTATTTTCTCCTGAGTATGTATTGGCAGCGCACCGACTATTAGCACTGCCATGACGAGAAGAACGCTGCCGATCAGAACAAAACGTTGAGAAAAGCGGCGAACCGCGACGAGATAAAGCGTAGCGTAAACGGAGCCAAAAACCATCATTTGTCCAAAATCTTTTAAGACAAAAAAAGGAAGAAACGGTAGCAACGCCATGAAGACAAGCGGGAGAACATCCTTCGCTCGAGGCACGCCCCAGTATGTGCGAGCAAGGTTTTTATATAAGATCGCGAGGATCGCCGCGAAACCGATCAGAAAGGGAATTTTTGCCGGCTCCCACGGCGTCATATTTCCAAATGATTTCCCGGCGCGTGAGGTGATAGCTGCTAGTAATAACGGTACCAACGTTAGTATCACGATCAAAAATCCATTGTTTTGTAAAAATCGCAAAACGTCTTCACGACGCATTGCGATAAAGACAAATATGAGGCAGCCGATGCCGAAAAGCGGTATTAGGGTATTCCCGGAAAGCAATAATCCGGAGACTGTGGCATTAGCGGGGCGAAAGGTCTCCTTGTCTAGGTTGACCGGCTCTGCAGGCGTCGCCGGAAGGCCCATCATAGCTTTCTTCTCAGGCGAATAATTCTCCTGAATGTAATGCATCTGGATCGTTTGGATCTTCGCCTCACGTTCCTTACCGATCGCCCTGAGCTTTAGACGTAACATTTCACGGGCCTTTTCCCGGTCGGACAAATCAGAATTCTGAACGCGGTCGCGGTCTGCCCGATCAATATCGGCGACGTATTCATGATCGGAAAATAAACGATATTGGACCGTCAAACCGATGGAAAATAAGAGAACGCAACTCGTATAAAGCGTCCAATTACCCTGAAAGCGTAAAAATCGTTTGAGAAAAACGGGTATTATCGCGAGGAGTCCGATCAATGCGAGATTTCGAACAGCACCCGCGAAGCTTGTTTCGTAGCCTCGGATCAGGGCTCCGTAGTAAATAGAATAGTGAGCGATCGCCGTTAGAACGACGATCAAAGCAAGGATAAAGAAATGTGATGAGGTGCGGTTTTTCACGCGTTATTTACCTTTCTTTTTAACCGGCTTTGCCGGAGGGGCAGCTTTAGGCTTGTATTTTTCGCCCAAGAGGCCGAGTTGTCTGGCTTTCAATATGATGTCCGCCGCAACCGGTCCTGCCGTTCCGCCGCCGTATTGCCCCGCTCCGATGCCTTCGAGGACGACGGCTATCGCGAGCTGCGGATTTTCGATGGGTGCGATACAAATGAACCATCCGTCGGTCCGGCGATAGGTCAGATAGTCTTTATATTCAATCGTCTCGCCGTTCGGGCCTTTTTTCTTTTTGAGTATGAACTTTCTCTCACCTGTCTTTTCGTCGTATGCCGGAACGCCGTCTTTCTCTGCGGTTCCAGTCTTTCCGCCGACAACGATACCGGTTCCGGCTAAAGCTGCCTTCACACGACCGCCTGTACCGCCGGACTCTTCTGTTACGGTAGACATTATGTCGCGGACCATCGCTGCCTGTTGCGGAGAAAGAACTTGGGAAAACATCTGAGGAGCCAAGTCTGCCTCGATCTTCGGCTTCATTAAGCGACCTTGCATATTGCCCGGAGCAGCGGCGATCAGAGCCATTTGAAACGGTGTCATTTGCGATGCCAGGCCTTGCCCCATTCCCTCTAGACCAAAATCGAAGAGAGTGAGATCTTTGCCGATTACCATGGTTGAGCGTACGGGGCTGATAGAGTTCGCTATCCGTTTGTCGCTAGTATTCCAAACCTCAGGAAAAAAGCCTTGGGTGAGTGCGTCATCCGGTTTATCGACGGCAGAAATGCCTAATAATCGGGCGGTCTCAGCCATTCGTTCCCGGCCGAGCCCGTTGGCGAGTTGGGCGAAATACTGATTGCTGGAAACGCGAAATGCGTCTCGCAACGGGGCATTGGTCATGCATAGGTCGCAATTGCCGCCGGCGTCGCATATCGGGCGTGAGCCGCGAAACGGCGTGTAGCAAGGCGGATCGTTGCTGGCAGGCAAGTCGTCGTAAAGTAATCCTTCCTTTCCGGCACGAAATGCCGAGATCATGGTCATCGTTTTGAAGGTCGAACCCGGAACGTAAAATTCCCGCATCGAACGGCTCAATAGTGGCTTGTTGGCCTTGTCCGCCTCAAGCTTCAGATAGCCATCGAGCGTTTCAACATCCGAAAGTTTATATGATGGATTCGAATAAACGGCAAGAACGTCGCCGGTCTGCGGATTCATCACGACGATAGCACCCTTTTTTCCTTCGAGAAGTTTGGCTGAATATGCTTGTAACTCACGGTCGATCGTTACCCGAACATCTTTCTGCTCGGGTTCCGGCTTACGATATTTCGTCAAGATCTCCCAAGCCTCGGGCATTGGGTCCGTTTCGCGCTTGTAAAGAGTTCTTTCGAGTCCGGGCGTGCCTCGTTCGGTGCCGAGTAGGTGGGCCATTTCCTTTTCTAGAGGAAATGAGCGATCGATACTGCCGTCTTTGCCGATCTTATAGGAAGCCAATGCCGCATCAAGCTTTCCCGTACGATCCAGCATCCAACCACGCAACGTCGCAGCTGTGGTCCGGCGATTACGGAGATCTTTATAACTCAGAGCCTGCATTTGACTGCCCGAATCATCTGCATTTCGGGTCCAATAGACCTGAAAGCCGAATACCGATAGAGCCAATATTACAAAGACAACATGCCAGATACGCAGGCTGCGATTAGCAACCGTTTGAGTTAATTTCTTCGTGACTTCAGGCGGAAGTTCGAGCTCAAAGATGAATTTCGGTTTTCGGAAATTATCGAGGAAAGAAACTATCAGGAAACCGATCAGTACCGCGAGGCCGATCAAGTATATGATCGAAAGGCCGGCTGGCGTGCGCTCGAGTATCTGACCACCGAAAAGGTTCTCAGGCTTAAAGAATGACCAATCGATAAATGATAAAAAGGCTAAAACCATTAACTCAATTTTGAAATTTCGATACCGTCTTCTCCCGAAGGATCTTTCGGGTCTTCGGAAGACGTTCTGCTCTCAAATGTAAATCCATCTATCAAAACAGTTGGATTCTGACCTGTTGATTCGACTAGGTCAGCGGGAATAGGGACAACAGCAGTTACCATTTCAAACGTCACGTCGACCGATCCAAACTTCACGATGTCTTTCGGATCTAGGGCGATCGCCTTTCCGTATTCAATACGCTCGCCGTTAATGAATGTTCCGTTGGTCGATCCAGTATCGGCGACCGACCAATTCCCGTCTGGGTTGATCGAGATCGTGGCGTGGATCTTCGATATACTCGCGTCGTCGATAGAAAGTCCGTTTTCGCCCGTACGCCCTACAGATACTCGTCCTGTGGCAGGGAAGTTGACTCGCACCTCGTGAGCGCTGTCCTTTAACCTGAAGTGGGCCAGAAATGATATGTCGGGTGCAATAATATTTTTTTCGGCCTCTGGTGCTAACCCGGAAATATTGAGCACGGGAACGGTGACGTTGACCTCACCTCCGCGTTCTTCGTCATCAAACCTTTCAAAACCGACAAAAAGTTTTACCCCTTCTGTAAAATAATCCGGTTTGATCTCCATGGTAACCGGAGCATACGTGTAGTAGAGGCAATCGTTTATGTGGTCGATCGCGGCGATGAGAAGCTCGTTTTCGAGTTTTTTCATCGACTTTTCGCTGTCGGTAGAGAACTTGTCCCATTGCATCTTCAGTCGGATGTGGTGGGGAACCACGGTACCTTTGCCGGCGACGGACCTTGCTTCGGAATCAAGTAATGTCTTTATGCGTTCAATGAGTTCACTGGTTGCGAGGCTGCTCGAAGGGATCCATCGCCGCCCCGTGAAACGGTCAAATAGGTCTCCGATCTTTGTCAACGAACCACGCAGGAGCCAATCCGCCGATAATCCCTTTTTTGACGGTGGTGTTTTTTCAATCATGAAAAGATGGAACGCGACTCAAATCGCAAAGGAAATTTGCCGTAATTCTAACCGAAATCATCGTTAAATAAAAGAAGCTGGGACCGTTGGAGCCGTAGATACGCTTAGATCAAAAAAAACGTGCGTTGACGCTTGCCCGTCGGGAATTGCGGACAGGTGAAACTAAAAAGAGCCGGCAGAAAACTGGAGAAATCCCCAATCTACTGCCGACTCTACATCCCTGATCGTACGACCCTGCGAGTCTACTTTTCCGCCACGCCCTTGACGAAATTACTAAGAGCACTGAGTCCGTTCGTGACGTTAGTGGAGTCGTATCGCAGCGTCGAAACACCGCCGCCGTCGATTGCATAGCGCGGAGAAAGGAAGCAGTTTATGGTATTTGGCGAACATGCGAGGCTTTGGGCATTGTAAGGGGCAACGATCATGGTTCCCCCCAGAGTACCGTTTCCACCTCCCCTGCGCACAAACCCCTCAGCCCCCGTGACCAGTACTAGTCCCTTCCAATCGAAGCCTCCCTGAAATGTTAGCTTGCCGGTTACGACAAGAATTCCGCCTCCAGCGCCACTGAAAGACAGGTCGCCGTCCACAAAAGTTATTCCAGTGCCGGTAGCGTAGTCACCATAGTTTGTACCGTTGTTGTTAGGAGGTGTGACGCCGGGCGCATAGTATTTGCCCGAGGCTTGTGCGGTCAACTTTAACAGCTGGGCTGTCGCGTCAAGATTGGCGGGCGTCTGAAGCCAGTAAGGCAATTCATCAGCTACATTCGAAGTCGCTCCATAGACGCTACCGTTCATCCCGGATATCGCGGTATTTATAGTAGCTAGATTCGGATTGTTTGTTACTCCAACCGGAGGAAGGAACGCTCTTAGCAAGGCGTCTTTACCCGAATAAGTTATTGGCACCGAATTTCCCGGATCAAAATTAAAGGTCGACGAGGCCGGCTGAGCAGTACATCCCCCGCTGCCTGCGGCATTAGTGCATTGTGCTCCGATCAGGGTAAGCGGAGATGGAGCACTTAGCCCATTGAAATAATTTTTCTGAATTACTGCTTCGAGTTGTTTTTTGGCACCGTTCGGCCCGTAGCCGGTTGACCGAATCAGCAGCCTTACCGGTTCCGGGGCGCTCATCGTTCCGGTGACCAGCGTCACGCCAGGTGTTGTTATGGATGTTGGAGGATTAGGGATGACGCTAAATCCGGATCGGTAATAACCCTCAGGACTCGGCAAAAAGATATTTTCCCTCAAAACACCACATCCATTTGCTCCGGTGCCA
>JAYSZT010000142.1:0-4411 GCA_043737915.1 Acidobacteriota bacterium | reverse complement strand
AAACCTGACCCTGATTTGTTGCAGCTAAATGATAAGACGAACCACATAGAAACATAGGAAGACTACAACAAAGAGGTTCTTTCTATGTCCATATGTTCGTATGTGGTTAACCGATCTTCGTCAAACCGCCTGGATCTTAAAACTTATATCCATCGCTCTCGCGGAGTGGGTTAGTTTGCCGACGGAAATCAGGTCGACGCCGGCCTCGGCGTACGATCTGACTCGGTCGAGGTCCATGTTGCCGGAGGCCTCGAGGAGAACGGATGGATTGATGTTACGAGCCATTTCGACAAGCTTAGCGGCTTCTTCAGGAGTTTGATTGTCGAGCATGATGATCTCCGCTCCGGCTTCTATCGCTTCGCGAAGCTGGGCCCAGTTGCTGATTTCGACTTCGATCTTATGTAGATGCCCGATCCGTTCCTTGGCTGCGGAAACTGCCCGAGTAATGCCGCCTGCGAGGGCGATATGATTATCTTTGATCAAAACCCCGTCGTCGAGACCCATACGGTGATTCTTTCCTCCGCCGACGGTAACCGCGTATTTCTCGAGTGCACGCAGACCCGGCGTCGTCTTTCGCGTGTCAACGATCGCGGCGTTCGTGCCCTCGATGGCTTTCACGAACTGCCGCGTCAGGGTCGCGATACCTGACATTCGTTGAATAAGATTCAGCGCAGTGCGTTCACCGACCAGTAAAACATCCGCGTAGCCTTTCATCGAGGCGAAAACAGTGCCTTCCTCGATCTCATCGCCTTCATTGAATGACGTCTCGATCTCCGACGTGTCAGGGTCAAGCTGAAAGAACACCGCTTCGGCGACCTCGAGACCGCAAAGGACGAGATATTCCTTCGCTAAAAACCGCCCGATGCCGCGCGTGTCCGCCGGCACCGTCGCCGAGGTCGTTAAGTCGCCACGCCCAATGTCTTCGGCCAAAAACTGCCCGATCGACGCTAATATTTCTCCGTTCTCAAGCCAATTCATAGGTGATTATTAACTACGAAGTATGGCGTGAATTTCGATCTCAATCAAGCTCTTTTTACAGTTACCCAATTAGAAGCGAATGATACGCATCAGAAGTGGTTGGATTCGCGTAAAACTAAGTTGAACATTTTTATTGACGAGCGTGAATAACTCTGTTAGTCTAATCAGGACTTGGCACCCCCGCAGCCATCTAAAAGTCGACACCTCACCCGAAATCAATTTAACCAGTATGAGAACATTGTGGACCAAATGTGGTTCACAGTATCCATTACTCGTCTGCTCGTAAAAAAGACATTTTGACTGGCGTCGGTATCGTCAACACAAATATGAAAAACTCGTCAACAAACCACAGAAACGTTCGGGCGTTTTTAACCCTTCTTCTAACCACCGCCGTGATGATCGCAGTGCTATCGTCGGGTCCGCTAAAAATCATGTCACCGCAATCGGCTCACGCAGGCAGTACCTACTTCAATCTGGCAAGCGGGATTTTGACGTTTAATGTCAGTGCGTCAACGGCAAACCAGATAACCTCGAACGACAACTGGACAAACGTTCCGTCCGTCGAGGGCTATTGCGGTAGTGGTCTGGCGAATACTTTTGGAGTTAACCCGCAAACCATTGTGGCGGCGGAGTTTACAAATAGCACTCTGCCTTCTTCCGCTTCGACCTGCGTTGCGGCCAACAAGGGTAATCCAAGTGCATACAACGCGGGCGGGCTTGCCGAATTCGACTCGGGCCCTTATCTCGCAATCGGCATGCAGGGCAACGTCCAGGCGCGTGCACCGTACATGGTGTTCTACGGAAATATGACGGGACGCTCAAACATAAATTTCGCCTTCACCGCGACGGACATCGATGGCGGTAGCAATAATTCGGTCTCGCAGGTCGCACTGCAGTATCGCGTCGGCGGAACCGGCAACTTCACGAATATCCCGGCCGGTTACATCGCGGATGTCACCGATGGAGGCGTTGCGGGCCGCTCAACAACACGTTCGGTCACCCTTCCTGCCGCCGCAAACAACCAACCGAACGTTCAAGTTAGAATAATTACGACCGACGCAGCCGCTCCGGACGGCACCAGTTCGCCGGATGAATGGATCGGCATCAATAACGTTATCTTCGGTAATATTGCACCGTCCGCAGCGATGGTTTCGGTAAGCGGCAGAGCGGTGACGTCAAGCGGCATGGGAATTTCGAAGTCCCGCGTCTCGATGTGGGATGACATGGGAAACCTCCGCACGACGCTGACCAACGGCTTCGGCTATTACACATTCTCCGATGTCGAGGTCGGCCGCTCGTATGTTTTCGAGATCTCGAGCAAACGTTACGCCTTCCAAACACCGATCCAATTTATCACCGTAAACGACGCGATCTGCACGCTCGACTTCGTCGCTGACTAGATCGGCGCAGTCGCGGCAAACGCTCTCCGGTATTAAACAGCTCGGGCGAATTCCGTCAATGGAATTCGCCCGTTTTTGCGTCCCGAGAACAATAGACGTTTTGACTTTTCAACTGTACAAATATATTCTTCACGTTGTACTAACTAAAACAAAGGAGATTCCCCGTGAAGACTAAATTATTTATTTTTCTGTCGCTTGTCGTATTTGCCGCAGCCTGCAGCTTTTCGACCGCGAGTATGAGCAGCTTTAAAACCTCGAAGGACAAAGAGGGCAAAACCGAATCGACGACCTTTAAGGGCGGCGAAACACTTTACGCAAACGCCGTCATCACCGGCAGCATGAGCAAGACAACGACCAAGATCTCGATGACCGACCCGAGCGGCAAGATGGTGACCGGTAGCGAAGTCAAGATCGACCTGCCATCGAGCGGAACCGCAGCTTACTCTCTGCCGATCCCTGCAGCCGTTCCCGGCGGAAAATACAAGGTCACCGCAGAATTCATGGACGACAAAGGCGAGAAAAAGGATACAAAGTCCGTCGACGTAACCATCGAAGCCGGCGCAGCACCTGCTGCCCCAGCAGCCCCAGCCACCGACGACGATAACTAATAAAGGGTGAACAACTCTTCCAACAAAGCACGGACGCCAGCGCCCGTGCTTTTTTATAATCCTACGGCGGAAACGCGAGTGTGAACGAGCGTGTCAACGTGATCAGCACTCACGCCACGCTTTAGTATTCCTCATACCACTTCTCAAACGGCATCAATCCCTGTCCGTAGGTTACGTAATCAATTGCGCCTTCGAGATGTCTTGGCTTCCACAGGTAACGTCGACTTCGTCCGCGAGACCAAACCTTGGCGTCCGGAGCAATTAGCCCATGTGATTTCAGTGCTCGGGTCGAATAACTCTTAAACGAGTTAGCGATCAGTTCAGGCAGAGCCTGTGCTCCGACAACAACGTGGGCGTGGTTTGTTCTTACATTCTGAGTATGTAGGCGATATTCGCGGTGCAGGCAAACTTCGCGGATCGCGTTTTCAACTACCTCACGCTGTTCGTCATTAAAGATCATAGCGTCTCCAAGTTGATTCCGACGCATTATTTCCTCAAGCCGACGATCTGGGACGCGCCGTTCGCTACCCACAATATTATATTCGTCATGAGTATCTACACTCGAACGCTCATCACCATGAAGCCAGGTTCCGTAAGTACGTATCGTTATTAGATAAGCAAGAGGAAACTCTCGACCGTCCCAATTCTCCTCAAAATATTCCATACCAGCAGAAACGCGAGTGTTAACGAGCGTACGAATGCGATCGATGGCAGAAACGCGAGTGTGAACAAGCGTGCCCGGCCGCTAAGTCTCCAACGCGAATCTATCGTACGCCACCCTCAAAATAAATATCAACTCGAATCAACCGCACCTCGGCACGCTCGTTCACACTCGCGTTTCCGCCATCGAAGTTACCTGCCCCGGCGCCGAAACCGCAGCCAGAAACATTGTAAGAATAAGTGCGGCAACTTTCATAAATTACTTGATGGGAGCTTCGATTTTTAGGTCTTTGGGGTCGTAGGTGTAGGTTGTGACTTCTTTTTTATGGTTCCCTTTGCCGACTTCGATGGTGGTTTGTTCGGTTTTGGCGATCAGGCCGTCGCGGCGGATGTAAATTACGAAGGTAGAGCCGCCCGTGAGCACGCCGGGTTCGGGAGATTCGACGCGTTTTATGATCGTGACGGGCAGCTTGCCGATCTTTGACGCCTGCGAAGTGAATTTCATGCCTGCGTCGCTGTCATCGGTCGCTCCCATTATCGTGCGGATCGGTGTCGACAGGAACCATTCACCGCTCGAATTCTTTTCGTAACGCTCTTCGTCGATGATTATCCACTCCGAAACACGACGCTCGCCGAAGAACAACTCGTCAAATACATACCGCGAGCGGCCGGGTGGAATGTATTCCCTCGTGATCGTCGCGCTCTGCGTGACCTTGCCGTTCTCAAAGGTCTCCGACCTCTCGACAGTCCGCCGAACCTTCTTGT
>JAYSZT010000141.1:0-4415 GCA_043737915.1 Acidobacteriota bacterium | reverse complement strand
GCGGTGTAGATTGTCCCGACACCGTAAGGATTTCCGGGAGCATTCGCCCCCGTATTGTCGGTCATATCGAAAATATATTTAATTCGGGTCGAGCCATCATCATTGCGGAAATCGTTGTTTTTCCAGTCGATCCCGCGGTCTAAAATAGCTACGATAACGCCCTGGCCGGAGACGCCATACGTAGAAACCGCCAGATCGGTGCGCGTTTCCACCCTTGCCAGATCCATAGGCCGGACCGGCAACGCAAACGAAATCAATAAGGCTGACAAAACAAACCCGGCAATATTTTTCTTAAATCTCATAATCGCATTCCTACTTATTGATCGGCGTCAAAATTTGAAAGGGCGGTCAAAGAAGTTCCAGTTGTTGTCAACGCCGTTGCGCCCAACACTTTCTTATCTCCCAATAAATTTTGACGTCTGTTGGATAATGCGTAGAAAGCGGGAAAACCCTGCCATTTTTTTTGAAAATTGATGAGGCTGGGCTAGAATAGGGGTGAAAACAGATACGACCTCTCACTATGGGCAATACAATTAGTCCGGAGATCACAAAGGTTCTGCGGGAATGGAATGGCGGTGACAGCCACGCCAAGGAGCATCTCTTGCGCCTTGTTTATGACGATCTCAAACGACATGCACGGTCGTTGATGTCGAAAGAGCGGTCTGATCATACGCTGCAACCGACGGCATTAGTTCACGAAGCTTTCTTGAAAATGGGCAATGCGACCGGAGTCGTCTGGCAAGATCGCAAACATTTCTTTGGAATTACATCTCACTTGATGCGGCAGGTTTTGGTTGATCACGCACGCCTTCACGCGACCAATAAACGTGGCAATAGTCCGATCCATTTTTCGACGGACGATGTCAATATTCCGGTTGATGAGCGTGCGGATTCGATACTCGCGATAAACGAAGTGCTTGAACGGCTCGCGGCGATCGATGAACGACAGGCGCAAATTGTTGAAATGCGATTCTTTGGCGGGATGACAAATTCCGAGATCGCCGAAGCCCTCGATATCGCCGAACGAACGGTCGGTCGCGAATGGCAAGCTGCCCGCTTGTGGCTATATCGTGAGCTTAACCAAAAACCCTACCAAAAATCTTTTGGCTAGTTTTATTCGTTTTCTACGCAGTCTAGTTTAAGGGAACAGAATGACTATCGCTCCGGTAATTGATGATAAATGGAAAGTGGTAAAGCCATTGTTGATGGAGGTGCTTGCCATCGATCCTCCCGAGCGGCTTGCGTACCTGCGTAAACGAACGGAAAGCAGGGAGATAATTGCCGATGTTGAAACGCTACTCGCCTTTGAAGACGACGCTAGCGAGATATTGAACACGTCTGCAATCGAACTATCACGCGACTTTTTTGACGACACGCCGGAACCGCCATGTACCATCGCCGGACAAGAGATAGGTGCGTACCGCATCGTTTCGGAGATCGGGATGGGCGGAATGGGCGCAGTGTACCTCGCGGAGCGGAGCGACGGTAAATTTGATCAGCGGGTCGCGATCAAGCTACTAAAACGCGAGTTTAATACAGCACGACTTCGAGAGTCGTTCAAACGCGAGATCGAGATCCAGGCAAAGCTCGTTCATCCGAACGTCGCGACCATGCTCGATACCGGTACGACCGATGACGGGATTCCGTATATTGTCATGGAATTCATCGACGGCGTTGCTATCGATAAATATTGCCACGCGAACCAACTTGCGTTGACCGAAAGGCTCAAGATATTCAACAAGGCCTGCGAAGCGGTGGCCCACGCACACAAAAATCTGATCGTTCATCGCGACCTCAAACCCTCGAATATCATCGTCACGGCGGACGGCGTTCCAAAGCTGTTGGATTTCGGCATTTCGAAACTGATCGACAAGGTCGAGGACTCAGGCATGACGAACATCGGAGCGATGACGCCCGAGTATGCAAGCCCCGAGCAGGTCAGAGGCGAGACGGTCACCACGGCGACCGACGTTTACAGTCTTGGTGTAATTTTATTTAAATTGCTGACCGGCGGTTATCCGTATCACGTCAAAAGCAAGCCCAACGGCGAAGTGCTGCGAGAAATTACTGACTCGCAACCGATCGCTCCGAGCAGCGTTGCATCCGCGTCGATCAAGGATCGCGAACGACGCTCTCACGCGGTCTTGCCGTCCCAACTGTCAGGCGATATAGACAACATTATCCTGAAAGCGTTGCGTAAGGAACCCGATGAGCGTTACCAAGCGGTCGAGCAGTTCTCCGACGATATTTGGCGATTTATCGACGGAATGACGATCACCGCGAGGCCGGCAACGCGTTCGTATCGGCTTAGCAAGTTTTACGCACGAAATAAGATCGCCGTTTTGGCGGGAATACTCATTTTTATCAGCCTCGTCGCAGGGATCACAACTTCGATGTGGCAGGCAAATTCGGCGCGTGCTCAGGCCTTCATAGCGAACGATGCACGTAATGCCGCCGTGCTCGAAACCGACCGTGCCAAGGCCGAGCAATTGAAGTCAGAAAAGATCAGTAAATTCATGGCCAAGCTCATATCGTACGGAAATGCGGCCTGGTATGGAGAGGGTTACAAATACGGCGGCCAAGCCCGCGTGATCGATGCGTTACTCGATATGAGCGACAAGATCGACACAGAATTTGCTAACGAACCGGACGTCGCGGCCGAGCTGCACCACAAGTTTGGCGAAGCGATCGGTTGGGCTTATCCGGGCGGGCAGGACAAAGAATTTGTTGATCTATTGAGCAAAAAGCAGGCCGCACATTTTCTCAGAGCACTCGAATTACGAGTTCAGTACTACGGTGAATGGCACGAGCTCGTCGCCAAAGACCTCTTCTACACATATACCTTGATCGGTAAAAATGAGTTCGAGAAAGCTGTCTTGCTCGACCGCGCCCTTAACATGATGCGCGATACGAATCCGAGCAATCTGAATCTTCCATATATCGTTGAGGCGTACGCAGCCAGATTGCTTCAACCTGCTGAATCGGGGATCAGCGAACCATATTTAAAAGCTGTCACACCGGCGACGAATGAAACCAGGTTTCAGGTCTCGGAAAGGATGTTGCGCGAATCGTTGCCCATTTTCCGGCTTCATTACAAAGTTGATAATCGCCCTATCTTCGCAGCAGAGTGCGACTTAGCTTACGCCCTTGCTATGCAAGAAAAATGGTCCGACTTTGACGAGCATTATGCGATCTGCAAGCAAAGTCAGATAAAACTGCAGGACGCAGATTCTCTTAAAGTGTTAAAACGGCGCCTCGACGTTGTCGAAAAAGCTCGTATTGAAATGGGCAGCCCTCGCTGACTTTCCAGCGCAAAACTGATCGCTCCATCTGCAATGAACGCAGATGGCTGACGAAACAAGGTTAATCAACTTATATATGATCAAAACGTGGAAAGTGCGTCGCGACGAATCTATATCGCGACAGGTTCGCCGTGGAATTCAGCGTTTGCAGTATCACCATCATTGACGGCCGAGGACTCAAGCACCTCGAGAAACGCTTTTACGACCGCGGGATCAAATTCGATCGCGGCCCAGTCGATGAGGTGCTTTTTTGCTAATTCATCGGACAACGCGGCTCGGAAGGGTCGGGCGTTGACGAGAGAATAGTAGGTGTCTACGACGCGTAATAATCGGGCGGCGAGCCGGATTTGGTAGCCTTCAAGAGCGTCGGGATAGCCGGAACCGTTCCAGTGTTCGTGGTGCCAGCGAACTATCAGCTGGGCGGCACGCGATAGACCGAGTTTAGCGACAGCCTGTTCGCCGATCACCTGGAAAAACGGTCCGCTCTGCTATCCGATCCGGCATAAAGGGTCGTAGGTCGTTTCGACACGTAGACATGCATCGGAAAAAAGGCAAATGATAGAGTCAAAAAGTTGAAGTATTTGATACCCACGGAAAAAGACCGCCCTCGCGGACGGTCACAAAGCCCAGCCACAGTCATGCGAAAACAAAGACGCTACCGCACATAAGCATTCGGCAAAGGCACATCGCCTGTTGTACCGAACTGCTGGATGAGCGTCCCGGCGGTTGAGCGTTGGATAAACCAAGTCAAGTTCGAAGGTCTAAATACGCCGGCGTCGAATTTTCCGTCGCCGTCGTAATCTCCGGGGATAGGAACGTCGCCGGTCGTGCCGAATGGGAACGCGAAGTAACTCAGGTCTTCACTACGCAAGATGTTCCAGAAACCTGTCGAAGGCCGCCAGAATGCGATGTCGGCCTTACCGTCGCCGTCGAAGTCCCCGGGAACCTGTAGGTCGCCGGCCGCACCAAACCCGACTATTTGCGTGCCGCCGCTGGATTTATTGATGTACCAGGTCAGATTCGACTCTCGAAATACCGCTGCGTCGGCTTTCCCGTCGCCGTCATAGTCAGCCGGAACCGGCACGTCGGTTGAATTCCCGAACGGGAACCCAA
>JAYSZT010000140.1:0-35563 GCA_043737915.1 Acidobacteriota bacterium | reverse complement strand
TGATAAGAAATCACGTGAGCAATTCGAGATCAAAACGCACAAGCGTTTAATGGACATTCTCGATCCGACTGCTGAAACGGTCGATGCTCTAATGAAATTAGATCTGCCGGCCGGAGTTGATGTTGAGATCAAGGCGTTTGGTAAGAATTAGTTAGGGCGAGTTGTAGGGTTGACTGAGTTGCAGAGTTTCTTGGAACTCGGAAAAGTTTTAACTCTCCAACTCTGGATACTCTGAAACTCTGGTACTTAAAGTTATGATTAACGGAATCATTGGTAGAAAAATGGGAATGACGCAGCTCTTTGCGGAAGATGGCACGGTAACTCCGGTTACGGTCATCAAAGCGGGACCCTGTGTCGTGATCCAAACAAAAAGTGCGGCGGGCCGTGACGGTTATAACGCCGTCCAGTTGGGCTTCGTCGAAGAAAAGCCCATTCGTCTAAAGAATGTTACGAAACCCCTTCTCGGCCATTTTGAAAAGACCGGCGGCGGTACGCCTCCGACTCGTATTTTGAAAGAGATCCGTTTGACGGACGAGCCGAATGCCTCGGTTGGAGATCAGATCAAAGTTGACGTCTTCGCAGACGGCGACAAGATCGATGTCGTTGGCAAATCAAAAGGACGAGGGTTCGCCGGTACGATCAAACGGCACAACTTTCAGCGTGGACCTGAGTCCCATGGTTCGATGAACGTCCGTGAACCGGGATCGATCGGCCAATCGGCTTATCCGTCGCGTGTTATCAAGGGAACTCGTTCATCCGGTCACATGGGCGACGCTCGTGTAACGGTTCAGAATCTGACTGTTGTAAAAGTCGATCTTGAAAATAACTTATTGATGGTTCGCGGTGCAGTACCGGGGCCTAACGGAAGTCTTTTAGTGGTTAAGAAAGCGTAGTGAAGTTGTCGGTAGTCAGTTGCCAGTTCTCAGAAACTAGGACCGGCAACTTAGACTGACCACGCGAACGGAGTGAGAATATTATGCCTACCGTGAAGGTTCGCAATTTGAAGAATAAGGAAGTCGGGGATGTCGAGCTTTTGGACGCGGTTTTTGGTGTCGCGTTAAATGAAGCTTTGATCCACTCGGCGGTGATGAATTATCAGGCCAACGGCCGACAGGGAACGTCAGCGACGAAAACTCGCGGTAATGTTTCCGGTTCGGGCCGCAAGCTCTGGAAGCAAAAGGGAACCGGTCGTGCGCGTATCGCATCGCTTCGTTCACCTTTGTGGAAAGGTGGCGGTAACGTCCACGGGCCGCAGCCACGCGACTGGTCATACCAGATGCCGAAGAAAATGCGCCGCGGAGCGCTTCGCTCGGCATTGTCGGAGAGATTGCGTGAAGGCAATTTGATAGTCATTGAAGACTTCGGCATTAAGAATCCGAAGACGAGTGAGTTTCTCGAGGTATTGGGAACGCTCGGATTGGTTGAGAACAACACCCGTGCAAAGTGCCTGATCATTGATTCGCTTGACAACGCTAATCTGATCTTGTCGTCACGGAATGTTCAGAAGACGAAGGTCACGAATAGCTTTGGACTCAACATTTACGACATCATCTACCACGAGAAACTTTTGATCTCGAAAACAGCAGTTGCTGAGATCATTCAGCTTCTCGACCCGAAACGGGAATCAGCCGAGGCTGAAGTAGAGGTTGTTGAGGAAAAGCCGAAGGCGAAGAAGAAGGCTGATGCACCGGCAGAGCAAGAAGAAAAGCCAAAGGCGAAAAAGGCGAAAAAGGCCGCAAAGCCGAAAGCAGAAAAAGTCGAAGTAGCACCGGCAGAAGAAACCGATGCAGCTGTAGATCCAACAGAGGAGGCGACCAGCAATGAGTAAATTAGGTGTTTGGAGTATTTTGAAGTCGCCGGTCGTTACCGAAAAGAGTGTTCTGTTGAAAGAAGACTCTACGGAAGAGAATGCGGATCGGAAAGCCGGACAGGTTTTGACGTTTCGTGTTGACCGTAAGGCAACAAAGATTGATATCAAGGCTGCGGTCGAAGAGATTTTTAGCGTAAAGGTTTCCGGAGTTCGCACTCTCCAGTACGACGGAAAAATGAAAAAACGAGGCCGTCAGGAAGGTCGTCGTCCCAACTGGAAAAAGGCATACATCACCCTTAGAAAGGGCGAACCGATGGTTGATTACGCAGAAGCAATTTAGGAACAGTCGTCAGTAGTCGGTAGTCAGTTGTCAGAAAAGACAGCAACTGACAACTGGCAACTGGCTACCGACAACCGATTATGGGAATCAAGAGATTAAAACCGACATCGCCGGCGAGACGTTACCAAACGTATTTGACGCGGGATGAATTGACTCCAGGGGCAGTACCCGAAAAATCACTGCTCGAGCCAAAGAAGAAGATTTCAGGACGCAACAGCGACGGTCGTATCACGATCCGGCGCCGCGGCGGAGGCCACAAGCGACATTACCGCATCATCGACTTCAAACGCGATAAAGCTGGTATTCCGGGACGTGTTTCGCAGCTTGAGTATGATCCGAATCGCAGTGCTCACATTGCGTTGATCAACTACCTTGACGGCGAAAAGCGATACATTCTCGCTCCGGTCGGATTAAAAGTTGACACGATGATCGTGAGCGGCGAAGAGGCCGATATCTTGCCGGGAAATGCTTTGCCGATCAAGAATATCCCGCTGGGTACCGAGGTTCACAATATTGAACTTCGTCCGGGTAAGGGCGGTCAGATGGTTCGTTCGGCGGGTGGTTTTGCACAGATCGTTGCTAAAGAAGGCGATTATGCACAGCTGAGAATGCCTTCGGGTGAAGTTCGTAAGGTTCCGGTCGTCTGTATGGCGACTGTTGGACAGGTCGGCAATACCGAGCATGAGAATGTTTCGCTGGGTAAGGCAGGCCGTTCACGCTGGATGGGAAGACGTCCTAAGGTTCGCGGCGTAGCCATGAACCCGGTCGATCACCCGCACGGTGGTGGTGAAGGTAAAACTTCGGGCGGACGTAACCCGGTAACGCCGTGGGGACAACCGACACGCGGATACAAAACCCGTCGTAATAAACGCACGACCAATATGATCGTGAAGGACAGAAGAAGGAAGTAAACAGTGACAAGTGATGGTGACATAGGAAGGATTCCCGTCGCCGTTCACAGTTCACCAACAAAGATATGCCACGTTCATTAAAGAAAGGACCGTTTATCGATCTTAGCGTTCAGAAAACGCTCCGCCGAATTTTAGAAGGCGGGCCAAAGCCGCCGGCAATCAAGACCTGGTCGCGACGTTCGACGATCTCGCCGGATATGGTTGGTTTGACCTTCGGCGTACATAACGGCAAACGCCACATTCCGGTCTTCGTGACTGAGAACATGGTTGGCCACAAGCTGGGAGAATTCTCGCCAACACGCGTATTTAAGGGTCACCCGGGAACAAAAGCGGAGAAGATGGCGAAGAGGAAGTAGAACCACTAGGCAGCGGCAGTATGCAGTGAATAGTTACTGCGACTGGCAACTGACAACTGATTATGGAAGCAGTAGCAAAAACAAAATATCTGAAGGGTTCTCCGCGTAAAGCGAGACTCGTGATCGATATGATCCGCGGCGTCAATGTTTCGCGAGCTCTGTCGATATTGAAATTCACCGATAAGCGGGCCGCAGATCCGATCGCACAGTGTTTGAATTCGGCGATCGCCAACGCGACCTTCAAGGCCGAGCAGCAGAATATCGCTATCGATCCCGATGATCTATGGATCAAACTCTGTTACGTCGATATGGGACCGACCAAGGGTCGTAGCAGAATGCGTCCAGCACCTCAAGGGCGAGCCTATCGCGAACGCCGCCACTATTGTCACATCACGATCGAGGTGACGAGCGAGCAGCGAGCAAAAAGCGAAGAGATGGTCAAGCTCGACGAAGCCAGGGCGGCTCGTATAGCTGCTAAGAAAGAGTCAAATGCGAAGGCGAAAGCCGCAAAAGCTCCAGTAAATGTCGCAAAGGCTGAACCGGTGGTCGAAGAAGTAGCTGCGGTCCAAGTGGATCCGGTCGTCGAAACGGTTGAGACCCCGATCGAGGAAACGGTTCAAACTGAGGCAGCTGCAACGGAAGAAGTTGTTACGGAAACCGCAGAAGCAGCTCCCGACACCGAGACTAGCGAGGAAGCTGAGAAGAAATAAAGGTAATTTATGGGACAGAAAGTTCATCCATACGGCTTCCGGGTCGGATACAACAAAGATTGGCATTCGCATTGGTTTGCGAAACACAATTTCGCCGAGTTTCTCGCAGAAGATCTTAAACTCAAGCGGGATCTTAAAAGCCGCTTCGGCGGTGGTGGCGTATCGCACATCGATATCGAACGTGCGGCAACGAGACTCAAGATCATCATTTACACTTCGCGGCCGGGAATCATCATCGGACGCAAAGGTGCCGAGATCGAAAAGCTTCGTGAAGATTATTCGCGAAAGACCGGACGCGAGGTTTTGATCTCGATCCAGGAAATTCGCCACCCGGAACTTAATGCGCAACTTCAGGCGGAAAAAATCGCGCAGCAACTCGAGAAACGCATTATGTTTCGCCGTGCAATGAAGAAGACGATCGAAGAATCGCTTCGTTTCGGTGCACAGGGAATCAAGGTCATGATCGCCGGTCGTTTGAACGGTGCTGAGATCGCGAGAACCGAATGGAATCTTCAAGGTCGTTTGCCGCTCCACACTTTGCGTGCGGATATCGATTATGGATTCGCTGAGGCGTTGACAACATTCGGTATCATCGGTGTCAAAACTTGGATATACCGTGGTGAAATCCTCGATCCAAATGCTTCGATGGCACGCGGAACGACGACCGACCCGATGAATGAGGTCAAGGTTGAACGTGGTGCGAGAAGAAACGATCGCGGACCGAGAAGGGACGACCGCCGGTAGTTGTCGGTAGTCCGTTCTCATTAGTCAGTAAGATTAGGACAACGAAAGTTTGAAAGAGATTTGAGTTAGTTGAAGGATTGAGGTGGCGTTTTCCAGACCACTGATGGCCGACTACTGATAAGCGGAGAGAATATGTTACAGCCAAAAAAGGTCAAGCACCGAAGAGTGATGAAAGGCCGCATGCGCGGCAAAGCGACGCGTGGCGAGAAGCTCAGCTTTGGTGACTTTGGACTAAAAACATTAGAGGCGGCGTGGATCACTGACCGTCAGATCGAAGCGGCTCGTATTGCAATGACGCGTCACATCAAACGTGGCGGTAAGATCTGGATCCGCATTTTTCCTGACAAGCCGATCACGAAGAAGCCGGCTGAAACCCGAATGGGTTCTGGTAAAGGAGCTCCTGATCACTGGGTCGCCGTAGTAAAGCCGGGCCGCGTTCTGTACGAAATGCAGGGTGTGGATGAGAGTTTGGCACGTGAGGCGTTTAATCTCGCCGCACAGAAGTTGCCGATCAAAGTGAAATTTGTAACTCGTGCAGACCTCGAGGGAGGCCTCGTTTAAGATAATGAAACGTAAAGATCAACTCGTACAGCTCCGAGAAATGAATGCTGTTGAACTTAAAGAACAGGCAGATGCACTCAAAGAGTCATTGTTTCGTTTGAAATTTCGGAAGACGCTCGGAGTCGGTGAAACAATCAACGATATCCGCCGTGAAAAGAAGACGTTGGCACGGGTTCACACCCTGCTGAACAGTATGGATGCCGAACCGAAAAAGGCTTAAGCATAGGTTGAAATAAGAACATGGCAAAGAAGAAGACAGAAGAAGAAGTTTCGGTAGCGGCAGAATCGGCAGAAGTTGTTGATGCCGCCGTCGAAGCGGCACCGACCGAAGAGGTTGCGGAAGTCGAAGCGGCAGCAACGGAAGAAGCAGTTGAGGCTGCTCCGGTAGAGGAGGCGGCTGAAGTTTCGGAACCGACGCTTGAAGCCGCTCCGGTCGAGGCAGTCGCCGAAGAGAAACCGAAGAAAGCCGCCAAAGCTGCTGCACCGAAAGCGAAGGCCCCGAAGAAAGAGGTTGCTCCGGCAGCAGAAACGACGGAGAAAGTTCGCGGTAAGCGTGCTGAAAAGGTTGGTATCGTGTCTTCGGACAAGATGGAGAAAACGGTTACGGTCCGCGTTGACCGTCTCGTAAAACATCCGGTTTACCGCAAATACGTTAAGAAACGTAAGAAATTCATGGCACACGACGAGACCGGTGCGAAACCGGGCGATAAGGTAAGGATCGTAGAGACCCGCCCGATGTCCGCAAGAAAACGTTGGCGTGTAGTTGAGATTTTGCATAAAGCAGCGCGTTAAGCATTAGTAGTTGGTAGGCGGCAAATGCCTTCGCTACTGACACTGGAGAAAAATTATGATTCAGATGCAGACCTCGTTAACGGTCGCAGACAATTCGGGAGCAAAACGCGTGGTAATGATCATGCCGGTCGGTGGATCGACCAGCAAGATCGCGCGGCTCGGCGACACGATCAAGGTTACCGTGAAAGAGGCTTCGCCTGACGGTACAGCGAAAAAAGGTAAAGTGTATAACGCAGTCATCGTTCGTACGCATAAGGAAATTCGTCGTAAAGACGGCACGTATATCCGCTTCGACGAAAATGCTGCGGTTCTTGTTAAAGAGGACGGCACACCGATCGGGACCCGCGTCTTCGGCCCGGTCGCACGCGAATTGCGTGAACGGAATTTCATGAAGATCGTGAGCCTTGCTCCGGAAGTTATTTAAGGGTAGAGAACCACCCCGTCAGCCGAAGCGGCTGCGACCCCTGCTTGGTAAGTAGGGGAGCTAAGAGGAAGAGATGAAAACTGTAAAAGTCGGAACAGTCAGAAGCAAGATCAAACGCGGCGATCAGGTCGTGTTCATTGCGGGTAAAGAATATAATCGATACGACAGCCAGGGCAAACGTCAACCGTTTCGCGGAAAGGTGATCGCGGTCGACGCTCGCAACGGCAAGGTCAAGGTCGAAGGTGCGATGATCGTCAAACGTCACCGTAAACCCGTTCCCCAGATGAATCGCGAAGGCGGAATCATCGAGCAGGAAGCTTGGGTACAGGCATCGAACGTAGCATTGATCGATCCGGACACCGGCAAGCCGACCCGAGTAAGATCGGAGATCCGCGATGGCGAGAAGGTTCGTGTTGCGAAGAGCGGAAAGGTGATCGCTACTACCGGTTCTTATAAGAAGGAATCGAAGAAAGCCGACGAAGACGGCGGTGAGGAAGCTGCTCAGTAAATTAGCTAGCTTGGAAACGGAGCAATTTTAAGTTGAGAAACTCCGGAACCTGAGCAGAATATAACAAAATGGCCAGATTAAAAGAAAAATACAGAAGCGAGATCGCGCCGGCGATTGCCAAGGAATTTGAAATAAAAAATCCGATGGCGATTCCCAGGATCGAAAAGATCATTGTCAATATGGGTCTCGGCGAAGCTTCGTCGAACGCAAAGATCCTCGACGTTGCAACGGAAGAGTTGAAAGTAGTCACCGGACAAAAGCCTGTGGTTACAAAGGCGAAAAAGTCGATCGCGGCATTTAAGCTACGTCAGGGAATGAGCATTGGCACGATGGTAACGCTTCGCGGCGACCGTATGTACGAATTTCTTGATCGTCTGATCTCGGTTGCTCTCCCGCGTGTTCGCGATTTTCGCGGTATCTCGGGCAAAGCTTTCGACGGACGCGGAAATTACACGCTCGGTATTCGTGAGCAGTTGATCTTCCCGGAGATCGATTTTAATAAAGTTGATAAAACACGCGGTATGAACATTTCGATCGTCACAACCGCAAAGACCGACGAACAGGCACGTTCGCTGCTGAAAGCAATGGGAATGCCGTTTAGACCGTAAGTATTGATTCAAAGTTATGGCAAAGATTAGCAAGATAGTTAAAAACAACGACCGCAAAGATATGGTGAAGCTCTACGCTGTTCGCCGTAACGCGGCAAAAGCGATCATCAATAATCCTAAATCAACGATCGAAGAAGTTGATGCGGCGGTGATCAAACTGCAGAAAATGCCTCGCAATGCGAGCCCGATCCGTGTCCGTAACCGCTGTTCGCAGACGGGACGTTCGCGTGGGTTCCTGAGAAAGTTCGGTGTGTCGAGGATCGCCCTTCGCGAACTTGCCCTGGCCGGACAGATTCCGGGAGTTGTTAAGTCGAGTTGGTAACAGTTTTTGTGATTTGAGATCTCAAATTTGAAGTTTGAAATTTCAATATCGGATTAGAAAGACGGAGTAAATAGTAATGACAGATCCAATAGCCGATATGCTGACGCGGATACGAAACGCGATCGCGGCGAAACACACACGTGTTGATATTCCCGGCTCAAAGCTGAAGATGGAAGTTGCCCGCATCCTTAAGGAAGAGGGTTATATCAACAGCTTTTCGACCAAAGGCGAAGGCGTCAAGTATGTGATCCGGGTATTTCTTCGCTATGACGCGAAGGGAACCTCGTCGATCACGCATCTTTCACGAGTTTCGACCCCGGGCCGACGTGTTTATGCCGGTTCCGGCGACATCCCAAGAGTTCTAGGCGGATACGGTGTGAATATCGTTTCTACTTCGAAAGGGTTGATGAGCGGCAAGCGAGCCCGTTCCGAACACATCGGCGGCGAGATCTTAGCGGAAATTTATTAGTCAGTAGCCGGAAGCCGATAGTCAGTAGCAAGTATTCAAGAAAAGCGACCGACAACCGACAACCGATCGCCGACAACTGAGGAATTATGTCTAGAGTAGGAAAAAAACCGATCTCGATACCGTCCGGTGTGACGGTGACGATAAACGATCAGCAACTCGAGGTCAAAGGACCAAAGGGTACGCTGCATACGCCGATCCCGGCG
The DNA here is from genome assembly GCA_043737915.1 of Acidobacteriota bacterium. Classification (GTDB taxonomy): domain Bacteria; phylum Acidobacteriota; class Blastocatellia; order Pyrinomonadales; family Pyrinomonadaceae; genus OLB17. The sequence goes on along the minus strand of JAYSZT010000140.1, from coordinate 26,805 downwards.
GGTGTTTCGTTCAAGCAGGAAGATGGAACTCTGACCGCTGAACGTGAAAGCAACGATCAGGCGGCGTTTCACGGCCTCGCGAGAGCCTTGGCTAACAATGCGATCGTTGGAGTTACGGAAGGCTTTACCCGCGATATGGATATTGTGGGCGTCGGTTATAAGGCTGATATTCAGGGCAAGAAAATTAATTTTGCACTCGGATATTCGCATCCGATCGAATATGCGTTACCCGATGGGATCGATGCCAAGGCCGAGCGTGTCGGTGCGAAAACGTCTATCAATCAGTATCAAACGACGATCACGCTGACCGGTATTGACAAGCAACTGCTTGGACAAGTCGCAGCGGAATTGAATCGCCTGAGAAAGCCGGACGCATATAAGGGCAAAGGCGTCCGTTACGCAGATAGGTTGTATAAATTGAAACCAGGGAAGACTGGTAAGTAGTGTAGAGTTGGAATGTTACAGAGCTGCGGAGTTTTGAACTCTCCGTGCTCCTGAAACTTTGAAACTCGGAAACGCTGAAACTAGGAAAAGTTATGTCACAGAAAAGCAGATCAGTTATTCGGCGGGGAGTCCATAGCCGCATTCGTAAGAAAGTTAGCGGCACGGCAGAGCGTCCGCGTCTGGCGGTGTTCCGGAGCCTAAATCACATTTACGCTCAGGTCATCGACGACAAAACGGGTACAACACTTGCGACCGCGTCAACGACCGAAAAGGCGTTGGCGGGCAAGACCGGTGGTGATATCGCTGCGGCGGTAACGATCGGAAAGGCGATCGCTGAGCGAGCCCAGAAAGCAGGCATCTCGACTGTGGTCTACGATCGCGGTGGCTACGTTTATCACGGACGTGTTAAGGCCTTGATCGACGCGACCCGGGAGGGCGGACTGAACAAGCACGAAGTAAAGGCGTCGACAGAGGAAGTAGCTGAATAATTAGCGGTTCGATGGTTATGTGCCCACGAGCTAAGAACGGACACGAGTGTGTCCGAACTCCGATTTTTATGATTAATAGCAAACAGAAGATCTCCGCAAATAATCTGATCCTCAAGGACCAGCTCATTTCGATCAATCGTGTAACGAAGGTGGTCAAGGGCGGTAAGAATATGTCGTTCGCGGCTCTCGTCGTAGTTGGCGACGAAGCCGGGCACGTCGGATTCGGCACGGGCAAGGCGAAGGAAGTTCCTAACGCGATCAAGAAAGCGGTCGAGGCGGCAAAGAATAATCTGATCCGCGTACCTCTCATCGACGGCACATTGCCTCACGAGATGATCGGTGAATACGGAGCGGGACGAGTTTTGCTCAAACCAGCGTCTGAGGGGACCGGCGTTATCGCGGGCGGGGCGGTTCGTGCTATATTGCAGAGTTTAGGCGTGCATAACGTGCGAACGAAGATCCTAGGATCGAACAACGCACATAACGTCATTCGAGCGACTTTCAACGGCCTCCTGCGTATGAAAGATCCGATCGATGTTGCACGGCTTCGCGGAAAACAAGTGGAAGAATTAGTTTAAGAGTTACAGAGCTTCAGATTTCAAGATTTACGGAGTGTCCGTATCTCATAGATTCTCTGGAACTCTCAACTCTGATACTCTGGAACTTTAGTTATGGCAAAGAAATTAGAAACAGATAGCAGCGGCAAGATCAAGATCCAATATTACCGGAGCATGATCGGCTACTCAATAAAACAAAAGACGATCGTCAAAAGCCTTGGAATTACCAAGCTTAATCAGACTATCGAGCGAATAGATTCGCCCGGAACACGCGGCATTGTCGCTAAGATCCCGCATCTTTTAAGAATCGTTGATTAGTAAATCAGGTGTCAGTAGCCCGCACGTAAGTAAAGGCTAGCGACGGTTGATTCAACCTATCGAGGCCCTCACTTACGTGCGGGCAGCTGACACATAGAGGAAAAGAAATGGCTTTATCATTGAATAATCTACATCCGGCTGAGGGTTCGACGCATAAAAAGAAGCGTATCGGACGCGGACCCGGCTCGGGAACAGGTAAGACTGCCGGTAAGGGGCACAAAGGACAAAAGTCCCGCTCGGGTTACAGCAGCAAACGCGGATTTGAGGGTGGACAGATGCCTTTGCAGCGTCGTCTGCCGAAACGCGGGTTTACCAATATATTTAAGAAACTGTGGGTCGAGATCAGTCTGGCAAAGATCGAAGAGAATTTTGCCGCCGGTGAGATCATTACTCCGGAGATCCTTCATGAACGCGGACTGGTAAAAAAGGCCAAGGGCGATCTCGTTATCCTGGGGACAGGCGACCTGACTAAGGCATTCAATGTCTCGTCACATCGTTTCACCAAAACTGCAAAAGATAAGATCGAAAAAGCCGGTGGCACTGCGACCGTGATCGATAAGCATGAAAAAGCAGCGGTAGTTGAGGCTGCATAAAAGTATTGAAGCAGGTAAGGCCTTTGTCTTTGTTTCCTGCTTCGCTGAGACGATACGCCGAAAGGCGGCACTCTCACCCCAAAATATATGGAGAAGTTTTTCGGCGCCGTACAAAACATGTTCAAGATCCCGGAGTTAAGGACGCGTATCCTTTTCACTCTCGGGCTTTTGGCGGTGTATCGCTTCGGTGCGCACGTTCAGGCTCCGGGGATCAATAAGGCTCGTCTCGAATTGGTTTGGGCTGATGTTGCCGGAACCTTGCTCGGCGTGCTTGATCTGTTTTCGGGCGGTAATTTTCGCACGATCTCGGTCTTCGCTCTCGGTGTGACGCCGTATATTACTGCGTCGATCATTATGCAACTGCTGCCTGTTCTCTCGCCGCAGATGAAGAAGATCCAGGAAGAAGGAGAGGTCGGACGGCAGAAAATGAACCAGTGGACCCGTTATTTGACGGTTGTCCTTTGTGCTGTTCAGACGTTCTTTGTTGCTACTTGGCTTCATCGTAATCAGATCATTGGCGACACTTGGTGGGCAACTGGAATGATCGTAGTCACGCTGACGACGGGAACGATCTTCGTTATGTGGCTCGGCGAGCAAATTACGGAACGCGGCGTTGGAAACGGAATTTCGCTGCTTATCTTTGCTGGTATCGTTATCGGTTTGCCGGGAGGCCTCGTGCAGATATCGGAACGCGTCGGTACAGGCGACCCCATGCAGTCACTTGGTGTTGTTTTCCTCGTCGTTGTGCTTGTGGCTCTGATCGCCTTCATTGTTTACATGGAGTCGGCGAGACGGAACATAGCGATAAGTTATGCAAGCCGGCGAGTCGGAACCCAGACGTTTCGCGGTCAGGAAACGAGCTTGCCGCTGAAGATCAATATGGGCGGCGTTATTCCAGTGATCTTTGCGTCGTCAGTACTCGCATTGCCGCAGACGTTATTCGCGGCGTTTCCACCGGACCCGAGCGACCCGAACACAACGTGGGGTAAGATATACACCTTCTTCCAGCAGTTCCACGGCGGAGATCCATATTACGAACTAGTTTTTATTTCATTGATCGTATTGTTCACATTCTTTTACATCACGATTGTTTTCAACACGGATGAGGTTTCGGACAACCTACGCAAACACGGTGGATTCATTGCAGGAATTCGTCCGGGAGCTCCGACAGCAGATTACCTGAATGGAATTCTGACCAGGCTAACGACGGTTGGAGCGATCTATCTCGCGTTGGTCGCATTTATTCCGCAGATCCTTTTGAGCGGATTTAAGGTTGCGAGATTACCGTTCATCGGTACTGGTGTAGATAACTTTTTGACCGGAACTCCGGGTCTGAGTTGGATACCGACAGGATTGGGTTACCAATTTTATTTCGGTGGCACGTCGCTACTGATCTTGGTGGGTGTTGCAATGGATACCGCTTCGCAGATCGAAGCTCAGTTGGTAATGCGTAATTACGAAGGTTTTCTCGGAGCGGGCTCGCGTCTTCGCGGCCGCAGAAGTTAATTTTGAACCGCAAAGACGCAGAGACGTGGAGAAAATAAGTATCGGGTCTTTGGATCTGCCGCTTTCAAAATCTCTTCCCTCTGCGTCTTAGTGTCTCTGTGGTAAATATTTTGATGGATAAGATCATTGTATTGATAGGAGCTCCGGGGGCGGGGAAGGGAACACAGGCGAGGCTTTTGAATGAGCGTCGCGGAATTCCGCAGATATCGACCGGCGATATGTTTCGGGAGATGAAGAAAGCGGATACGCCGCTTGCTCGCGAGGTTCAAGAGATAATGGCTTCGGGCAAGCTCATATCTGATGAACTGACGTACAAGATAGTTCGCGAGCGAACTTCGAAAGAAGATACCGCAGGAACTTATGTTCTCGACGGATATCCACGAACGGCAGTTCAAGCTGAGCAGTTGGAAGATCTGGCGAAAGAGCAGGGGAAAGAGATCTTGGCGATCGAGGTTGATGTGCCGCGTGAGGAATTGATGCAGCGACTGACAGGACGTCGGAGTTGCCCTGATTGCGGAGAGATCTACAACATTTATTCGAAGGCGCCGAAGGCAGACGGTTTTTGCGATTTCCATCCGGAAGCGAAATTGGACCATCGGGCGGATGATATGGAAGAGAAGGTCATGGTAAGGCTTGCGACGTATGACGAGGTCACGATGCCGCTTCTCGCCTACTACGAAAAGTCAGGTCGTTTGAAAAAAATCGACGGAATGGGTGATATGGAAGCGATCTACTCGAGTTTTGAAAAGCTTTTTTAAGAGATTTAACTTAGAGACGACGAATTGCTCGAATTTGTGGCTTCATTTTTTTGGAATTTTTTGTTTGGACATCGAATGATAATAGCTAAGTCGGCAAAAGATCTGGATAAGATGCGAGCGGTCGGGGAACTGATCGCCGAAGTTCGTGAGGTGCTTCGCGGGATGGTTGAGCCCGGCATCTCGACGATGGAACTGAACGCGGCGTGTGAAAAAATGATCCGCGATGCGGGAGCGATACCGACCTTTATCGGTTATCACGGCTTTCCGTATTCGATCTGTGCGTCGGTCAATGACGAGATCGTGCATGGTTTCTCGAAAACAACGCCGCTTGTGTCCGGCGATATCGTTTCGCTCGATATGGCAGCGACCTATAACGGATTCGTCGGTGATTGTGCGATGACGGTGCCGGTCGGCGAGATAACAGACGAACTGAAGCAGTTGATACGCGTCACCGAGGAATGTCTAGATCTCGGAATCGCGGCGGCAGTTCCGGGCGGACGCGTTGGTGACATTAGCTGGGCCGTGCAGGAACACGCCCAGAAATTCGGTTACGGGATCGTACGTGATTATACGGGTCACGGGATCGGGCGTGATATGCACGAGGCTCCGCAAATACCCAATCACGGACGGGCGGGAACTAAAGAAAAGATCCGCGTTGGATTTTGTTTCGCGATCGAGCCGATGTTAAATCTTGGTACCCACGAGACATTAACGCTCAAAGATAAATGGACGGTCGTTACTAAAGACGGAAAGCCGTCGGCACACGCTGAGAATACGATTGCGGTAACGGCAGATGGCCCGGAAATTCTCACGCTAACGAAAGGACAGAAAAAGGCTCGTGAAAACCGAAAGAGTGGAACTGTCGCAGCGTGACTTGAAAATTGAACTATTTAGGGTTAGTATAATTGGTTTGCCCCTCTTGGGGAGAAGTTGGCTTTAGAATGTATGTCTAAAGAAGAAGCGATCGAGGTCACGGCGACCGTCCTGGAGACTCTGCCGAACGCAATGTTTAAGGTTGCGGTCGACGATAACCTTCACGAAGTGCTGGCCCATATTTCGGGAAAGATGCGGAAGAATTTCATTCGCATTCTGCCTGGCGATAAGGTTCTGGTCGAACTGTCGCCGTACGACCTGAAACGCGGACGGATAACGTATCGTTATAAGTAGTGAAAGGTGAATCGTGGGCAGTGAATAGAAAGGGTTTTGAATTCTGCTATTCACTTCAAATCGTGATTTACTGATCTTGGAGAGAGAAATGAAAGTACGACCTTCAGTAAAAAAGATGTGCGATAAGTGTAAGGTGATCCACCGCAAAGGCATCGTGCGTGTAATTTGCGAGAACCCGAAGCATAAGCAGAGACAGGGATAGTAATCAGTGAGCGGGTACGCTTTACGGTAAGAGCTTTGGCTCGTTACTGTTCGCGATTTACCTCTCACCTTTTGGAGAAATATATGGCTCGTGTAGCAGGAGTTGATTTACCGCCCAACAAACGGGCACAGATTGGTATAACCTACATTTACGGTGTGGGCAAATCGCGTGCGACTGAGATCCTTGACAAGGCCGGTATAGGCATCGACGTCAAGATCAAAGATCTCAGCGAAGATGAATTGACCAAGATCCGTACGATCCTCGATACCGATGGCAACATCGAAGGCGATCTAAGAAAACGCGTCCAGATGGACATCAAGCGTTTGATGGATATCGGTTGCTATCGCGGTCTGCGTCATCGCCGAAGCTTGCCGGTTCGCGGTCAACGCACAAGCACCAACGCACGTACACGAAAGGGTCCGCGTAAAGCGGCAGTGGCTAAGAAGAAGGCACCGGGTAAGAAGTAGTTGTCAGTTGTCAGTGGTCAGTTGCCGGATTTCCTGGCAAATGTTTTCATTGACAACCGGCGACCGATAACTGAAAACTGATTATGGCTAAAGCACCAGCAAAGAAGACTTTTAAGAAGAAAGAGAGAAAGAATATTCCTTATGGAATCGTTCACATTGCGGCGACGTTTAACAACACGCTGATCTCGATCACGGATGCCAATGGCAACTTGGTGGCTCAATCGTCATCGGGTGCCCGCGGTTTTCGCGGTTCGCGCAAAGGCACTCCGTTTGCCGCTCAGCAGGCAGCGTCAGAGGTTGCCCGCAAGGCAGTCGAGGCCGGTATGCGTGAGGTCGAAGTTCGGGTCAAGGGCCCGGGCGGCGGTCGCGAGTCGGCAATTCGTGCGATCAATATGGCCGGTATTCGTGTGACATCGATCCGCGACACTACACCGATCCCGCACAACGGTTGCCGTCCGCCGAAGCGTCGTAGAGTTTGATCTTGGGTTTCTAGAGTCAAAGTGTTGAGGTTCGGAATCTCAGATCTGAAATTTGAACTCGAGATTCGAAGTTTTGAAATTTTAGTTGATTATCGAAAGGAAGAAGGGAAGCAAAGGTTTCCTGTAAACTTTTTGGCAAGAATTAAAGAGTTAGTTAGTCTTTGGATTCAAATCTTGAATGCTGAAGATCGAAAACGATTCTTGCTGAAAGCAAATAAATATTATGGCTAGATATAGAGATGCGGTGTGCCGTTTGTGCCGCCGTGAAGGTGCAAAGTTATTTTTGAAGGGCGATCGCTGCTACAAACCGTCGTGTGCGATCGAGAAACGTGGAACGAACCCTCCGGGACAGCACGGTGCGGCACGTCGCAAAATGCTTGCCGGATACGGTGAGCAGCTTCGCGAAAAACAGAAAGTAAAGCGTATTTACTTTATCCTCGAAAAACAATTCCGTAATTATTTTGAGAAGGCACGTCAGCAGAAAGGCGTTACTGGCGAGATCTTGCTGTCGATGCTCGAACGCCGTTTGGATAACGTTGTTTACCGCTCGGGCTTCTCGACATCTCGTCGACAGGCACGCCAACTCGTAAATCACGGTCACATTTCGGTCAACGGACGCAAGGTCGATATCCCTTCGTTTCAAGTGAAGGCCGGCGACAGCGTCTCGGTTAAAGATAAAACACACAAGAACGTGCACGTCGAAGGTGCCTGGCAGACCGCAGTTGGACGTGGACGTCCGTCGTGGATCAATGCGGGTGCTCAAGATTTCAGTGTTGCGATCGCCGGGATGCCGACTCGTCAGGACATTGATGCAAACATCAACGAACAGTTGATCGTCGAGCTTTACAGTAAGTAATTTTTTTAACGAATTGGCTGAAGTAGCCTGGCCCGAAGAGTTTGTTCTTTCTAGGGACGGTCAGGGGACAAAGCCAATTCTTAGGACTTTTAAAAGAACAAAAATATGACACAGAGTAATACTTGGACAGATTTCCAAATGCCGAGCCGGTTGAATGTTGAGACGGAGACATTGACCGACCGCTACGGTAAATTCTTCGCATCACCATTCGAACGCGGTTTTGGCACGACGATCGGTAATTCGATCCGTCGTGCATTATTGTCCTCGATCGAAGGTGCCGCTATCACAGCGGTCAAAATCGAAGGCGTCGAGCACGAATTTTCATCAATTAAAGGTGTCGTCGAGGACGCAACGGACGTAATTCTCAATTTGAAGCAGATCCCGTTCACTCTCCACGGTGCTGGACCGAAAACGTTGACGGTCAGTAAAAAAGGTGCCGGAGAAGTAACGAGTGCTGACATCGAGACCGATGGCGACGTCGAGATCCTTGATTCGACCATTCATATTGGAACGATCAGTGCCGGAGGTTCCCTGAGCATTGAAATGCGTCTCAAAACGGGACGCGGTTATGTCTCGGCTGAACTTAATAACGACGAAGATCTCTCAGTTGGTTACATTCCCATTGATTCGGTTCATACGCCGATCAAGAAGGTGAATTACAACGTTGAGCAGACACGTCAGGGTTCGAACACCGAGTTTGATAAATTGACGATCGAGGTTTGGACGGACGGCAGTGTCGCTCCGGAAGATTCGATCGGCCTCGCGGCGAAGCTTGTTAAAGATCACATGACGATCTTTATCAATTTCGAAGAAGAGGAAGAAGAGTACAAATACGAAGACATCGCCCGTCCGCCGCTTATGCGGAACGATCTGCTGGACAAGTCGGTTGACGAAATGGAACTGTCGGTTCGGTCGTACAACTGCCTCAAGAACGCAGATATTCGTTCGATCCGCGATCTGATCCGCCGCAGCGAGAAGGATATGTTGGGCACGAAGAATTTCGGCAAGAAATCGTTGACTGAGATCAAAGATATGCTTCACGGCATGGGACTTGATTTCGGTATGGATTTTGACGAGCAGGGAAATCCGATCCCGGGATCGGGCGGAAGAGATCTGGACTAATCAGGCGGAAGGAGCAATAGGCAGTTAGCAAACATTAACTGTCTACTGATCACCGACCACTGACATCGAAAGAAATGAGACATTTAAAAGCACATCGTAAATTGGGCCGCACGACCGAGCATCGCATTTCGCTGCTCCGCAACTTGGCTACATCGCTGATCAACGCACCGAAAGAGCACATCGTTACGACCGTGCCAAAGGCGAAGGAACTCCGTCCGTTCATCGAGAAAGCGATCACTTTGGCCAGAAAGGCAGAAGTTTTGACCGGCGACGATGCAATACTTCGCGGAGTTCATCTCCGTCGTCAGGCGGCGGTGTTCTTTCACGCCGGGAACAGCACGTTCAAGGCTGAGCAGAGCCGCTTTCGTGGTAAAAAAGGCGAAACGAAAGAGCCGATCGAGAGAACCGCCGGCGTCAAAGCTGTGCAGAGACTTTTCGGCGAACTAGGAACGCGCTATAAAGATCGTAACGGCGGGTACACACGCATTATCAAACTTGGCAAACGCAAAGGCGACAATGCTGAAATGGCGGTCATCGAATTGGTTGATAATCCGCACGAACTCGCCGCGAAAGGCTAATTTCTTCGGAGGATTGCCAAAATGAGCGATAATACAGCTTCATCAAAAGCACTTGACGAACTAGTGGTCGAAAAGAAGGGCGGGAAAAAATCTCAGGCCTCCGAGCCATCGCTGAATATGGACGAGATTCGTTCATTGGCGGAACTTGTCGATGCACACGGCCTAACGGATTTTGAATTCGAGAACGAGAATATTCGTGTTCGGCTTAGCAAAATGGCCGCGGCTCCGATCTATCAGTCGGCACCAACGGCTCCAGCCGCGGCTCCGGTCGCAACTCCAGTCGCAACTGCGCCGGTTGAAGCGGTGGATCCAGACGCCGGACTATTCAAGATAACATCGCCGATCGTCGGTACATTTTATCGTTCGCCAGGCCCAGATAAGGAAAGCTATGTCAGCGAAGGCAGCAATGTTTCGCCGGACACAACTATCTGCATCGTCGAAGCGATGAAGTTAATGAACGAGATCCAGGCAGAAGTTTCCGGCGAGGTTGTGAAAATCTACGTCGAGAACGGCCAGCCCGTTGAGTACGGTCAGCCACTGTTTGGAATTAGGAAATAAGATATTAGCCACGAATTACACGAAAATCACGAATTATTAGGAACGTTCTTTATTCGTGTGATTTGTGTAGTTCGTGGCTAAAGTTTTTTGTTTTATGCGTGAGATCAAGAAAATATTGATCGCCAATCGCGGCGAGATCGCGATTCGAATCATTTGGACTTGCAAGGAAATGGGCATCAAGACCGTTGCGGTCCATTCCGAGGCGGACCGTGATGCTCTGCACGTGCGTTTCGCGGACGAGGCGTTGTGCATCGGACCTGCTTCGTCGGCGGAAAGCTATCTAAATATTCCGGCTATCATTAGTGCTGCCGAGATCACGAATGTCGACGCGATCCATCCGGGTTACGGATTCTTGGCGGAATCGGCGACGTTCGCGAAGGTTTGCGAAGACTGCAATATTAAATTTATCGGACCGAGTCCGAGCGTGATCGCGATGATGGGTGATAAGGTCGAGGCCCGGCGGGCGATGAAGGCCGCGGGAGTTCCGATCCTGCCCGGTAGTCCCGAACCCATAGAATCTGCCGCAGAGGCGATCGAACTGGCGAAGGAGATCGGGTTTCCGTTGATCATCAAAGCGGCAGCGGGCGGCGGCGGACGCGGAATGCGGATCGTTCGGGAAGAGAGCGAACTCGCAACGAATCTTGAGCTCGCCCAGACCGAGGCACTTAACGCATTTAAGAACGGATCGGTCTATATCGAGCGTTACATCGAGCGGCCGAGGCATATTGAGATACAGGTGTTAGCCGACGAACACGGAAATGTGATCCATCTAGGCGAGCGCGAATGTACTATCCAGCGACGTCACCAAAAACTGCTTGAAGAAGCTCCTTCGCCAGTCATTTCGAAAGAATTGCGCGACGCGATGGGTGCGGTTGCGGTCAAGGCTTGTGAGGAGATCGGTTATTCAAGTGCGGGAACGTTCGAGTTTTTGCTGGACGAGGATGACAGTTTTTATTTTATGGAAATGAATACGCGTATCCAGGTCGAGCATCCGGTGACGGAGATGGTCACGCTTGCCGATATCGTGCGTAACCAGATCCGCGTCGCGACCGGCGAAAATATTGGCTATAAGCAGAGTGACGTACAGATCATCGGCCACTCGATCGAATGCCGCATCAATGCGGAGGATCCGGTTAAGTTTACGCCGAGCCCGGGTAAGATCACGGCGTTCAACATTCCGGGCGGACCCGGCGTTCGGGTTGACACGGCCGCCTATCCCGGTTACGTCGTCCCGCCGTATTACGATTCGATGATCGCGAAACTGATCGTCCACGCTCCGACCCGCGAACTCGCGATCGCCCGCATGAGCCGAGCACTGGATATGATGGTCGTAGAAGGCATCAAAACGACGATTCCGCTCCATCAGAGGATCATGGCGGACGAGAAATTTCGCAAGGGTGAATTTTCGACGAAGTTCATGGAAGAGTTTAAGTACGAAGTTGGTTGATAGTGAATGATTCCAGACGCGAAGATCTTGTGAATGGTCAAAGTTGATGCATTTCGCTAAATGTTAGATAATATCGGGGAATTACTATTAACTTTGGGTTGAAGGTTGTTCACAAAGTTTCGTGGTTACCGTTTAATTTAGCGGAGTTACTGCGAGCAACAGGAGAGGCTTTTTAGGCAAGTTTATATGGCAACAGTTAAAGAATTAAAAGAACAGATCGTTACGGATTACAAAACGCACGATTCGGATACAGGTTCGTCGCAGGTGCAGATCGCGTTGCTCACGCAACGTATTACAGAGTTGACCGAGCATTTCAAGGTCCACAAGAAAGATAACAATTCGCGTCGCGGCTTGCTTATTCTGGTCTCGAAACGTAGGAAACTGCTTGATTATCTTAAACGCGGTGATATTAATGAATATCACACGATCATCAAGAAACTCGGACTCAGAAGGTAGAAAAGGGGAAAAGTTTAAGAGTGAAAAAATAAGTGTTTGATGCCGTAAGGTCTTTTGCACACTTCACCTTAAACCTTTCGCTTTACCAGGCCGCTTCGGGCCGTGTAGAAAATAGAGATCACCAACGAAGAATTTGCCGGCGGCCGCTGAACGTGACAGCACCTGACGCTTCCGGACAAAGGGTGATCATCGTCAAAATCGTAGATCGCAAAGACGAAAGGGCTTCACGGCATACCCTTTCGTCTTTGTTTTTGCACAAGGAAAATATATGTCAAAAAAATATTTGAAAGAATCGATCAAACTTGGAACTCAAGAATTGATCGTTGAGACGGGCAAGGTTGCCAAACAGGCCGATGGTTCGGTCGTGATCCGCTATGGCGATACGATGCTGCTGGTTGCGGCTGTATCGGCCCGCACCGCTCGAGAAGGGATGGACTTTTTCCCGCTCACGGTCGAGTACAGAGAGAATTCATTCGCCGCCGGACGTATTCCGGGGAACTACTTCCGCCGCGAAGGCCGCCCTTCGGAAAAAGAAATTCTGACCTGCCGCATGATCGACCGCCCGGTGCGGCCGCTGTTTGCTGAAGGTTACAGATTTGAAACGCAGATCGTCGCCTCCGTCATCTCGGCCGATGCCGACAACGATCCTGATGTGATCGCGATCACCGGTGCTTCGTGTGCGTTGTACTTGTCGGACATTCCGTTCCACAATCCGCTCGCTGGAGTTCGAATCGGACTGATCGACGGTAAGTACATCATCAATCCGAGCTATGACGAACGCCGCGAGTCAGACCTGAATTTGATCGTCGCCGGTACCGAAGAAGCGATCTGTATGGTCGAGTGCGAGGCCAACGAGGTCAACGAGACGATCATGGTCGAGGCTTTGATGCTGGGACACCGCGAGATCAAACGCCTTTGCCTGTGGCAGAAAGAGCTCGGCAAGGCGTTGAATATCACGAAGCGTGAGTTCGTCGTTCCTGAACTTGATGCTCACATCGTTGCCGATGTCGAAAAGACCTGGAGCGATAAGCTTCGCAAGGCACTTGATTCGACCGGACGCGACAAGATCGAGGTCTATGCGGGGCAAGACGCACTCAAAAAAGAAGTCATCGAAAGCTATCCGGAGAGCGATCCGGGTGCTCGCGGCACTGCCGGCAAGGCATTCGGCAAGCTCAAGGAAAAGATTTTCCGCGAAGATATGCTCTCGAACAAACGCCGTCCGGACGGTCGTAAGTTCTCGGAAATTCGGCCGATCACGTGCGAAGTAGGCTGGTTGCCGCGTGTTCACGGCTCGGCTCTGTTTACTCGCGGCGAGACGCAGGCGATGGTCACGACAACTCTCGGAACGAAGATGGACGGACAGTTCATGGACGATCTAGAGAAGGGCACGATCGATCGAAAGTTCATGCTTCACTATAATTTCCCGCCGTACTCGGTCGGTGAAACGGGTCGTTTCGGTTCGACTTCGCGACGTGAGACGGGCCACGGAAACCTCGCCCGCCGGGCGATCCAATCCGTGTTGCCGGACGAAGCTGATTTTCCATACACGATCCGTATCGTCTCCGATATCACAGAATCGAACGGTTCTTCGTCGATGGCCTCGGTCTGCGGCGGCATTATGAGTCTGATGGATGCCGGTGTCCCCATCAAAAAACCGGTCGCCGGAGTGGCGATGGGACTCGTTATGGAAGGGAACCGCTACGCGATCCTTTCTGATATCGCCGGTGCCGAAGATCATTACGGCGACATGGATTTCAAGGTCACGGGAACGGCAGACGGTATCACCGCCCTGCAGATGGATATCAAGGTCGGCGGCATCAATGCCATGATCTTGCAGGAAGCGTTAGAGCAGGCACGAAAAGGCCGGCTTCATATCCTGGACATTATGATCAATTCACTTGCAGAGCCGCGTGAGGAACTTTCGGAATTTGCTCCGAGGATCATCACGATCAATATTCATCCGGATAAGATCCGCGACGTTATCGGCAAGGGCGGATCGGTCATTCGTGCTATCACCGAGGAAACAGGAGCAAAGATTGACATTTCGGATGACGGTACGATCCTGATCGCGACGCCTGATGGCGAAGCGGCACAGCTTGCAATTGCTCGTATTCGTGCGTTGACGGCTGAGGCGGAGATCGGTGAGACGTACATGGGTACGGTTTCGCGAATCGTTGATTTCGGAGCGTTTGTTGAAATTATGCCTGGCCTCGACGGCTTGCTGCATATCTCGGAGATCTCCGATCAACGAGTGCGTGACGTTCGTGACGAACTCAAGGAAGGCCAGCAGATACTGGTTAAATGTATCGGAAAAGAAGGCAATAAGATCAAGCTTTCGCGTAAGGCTATCATCGCCGAGGAGCGTGCCCGCGATGCCTCAAGCGAAGGCTAAGAGCAATTGAAGCGGAATTTTTCAGAATACGGCATCGGCTTTCACTAACTGTGATGGCCGGTGCCGTTTTTGATATCCGGGAGATTGTTCCGCGAAGAAAGTCCGGGGTCGGAAAGAAGGCCTCCTATGAATCCCAGGAAACGATGCCTATCGGACGGATGCCAAGAGATAAGTCTTTATTTCCTGTTCATTGAATTATTTGACACCAAATGACGATCCAAAGTAAGATGTGTAACGAAAGAGGCATTTATACACACTATGCGCACCAATATAGAGATAGACGATAAATTGATGAGCGACATCTTGAAAGCCACTGGATTAAAAACCAAACGCGAGGCGGTCGAACGTGCATTACAAACGCTGCTTCGACTTGAAAAGCAGACCGAGTTTAGAAAGCTCCGGGGGAAGGTTGATTGGCAAGGTAACCTTGAAGAAATGAGGTTAGACAGGTGATCCTTGTAGATTCGACCGTGTGGGTCGATTATTTTCGCGGGCTGGACACCCTTCATACCGAAAAACTCGAAACGCTCTTTGGCACCGGAGAGATTGTCGTGGGAGATCTGATTTTGACCGAAGTGCTTCAGGGATTCAGAGTAGAAAAGCAGTTTAATACAGCACTAGACCTCTTTAATACTTTGCATATTGTACGTTTGGGCGGATATCAACTGTCTATCCAGGCAGCGAGAAATTTAAGACTCCTCAGAAGGCACGGGTACACGGTAGGAAAAACTATCGATTCGTTGATAGCTACGCGCTGCATAGCAGATAAACTTTTCCTACTTCATAATGACCGGGATTTCATTCCGTTCGAAAAGCACCTAGGTCTTGAATGTGTTCTTTAGAATCGTAACCGGAATGACACTTATAATTCCCATTTTCCTAAAATACTAACGATTTACCATTAATCAACCATGCCAGCACCAAATATTGAAACTATTGTCTCTCTCTCAAAACGCCGCGGGTTTGTTTATCCGGCTTCGGATATTTACGGCGGGCTTGGCTCATCGTGGGATTACGGGCCGCTCGGCGTTGAACTCGCTAATAACATTAAGAAAAGTTGGTGGAGTTGGGTCGTTTATGAACGAGACGATGTCGAGGGCGTGGATTCGTCGATCATTCAGAATCGGCTGACCTGGAAATATTCGGGTCATGAAACCACTTTTAGTGATCCAATGGTAGACTGCCGTGCGTGCAAGAGTCGATTTCGAGCTGATAAACTAATCGAAGAGTTCGCAACCTCTGAGCAGCTTGGAATAATTGCCGAGCAACCGGAACCCTTTAATGCATTGCAGTGGATGGGGTCAAAATGTCCTTCTTGTGGGGAATCAAACTGGACTGACTCGCGGCCTTTTAACCTGATGTTTCGCACGACTATTGGTGCCGTTTCGAGTGATGACGATCCGATGGCACTCGCGTACCTAAGGCCGGAGACGGCACAGGGAATTTTTATTAATTTTAAGAATGTGCTGGATACGTCGCGGCGAAAGCTACCGTTTGGTATTGCCCAGATCGGGAAGGCGTTTCGCAACGAAGTAACGCCCGGGAACTTTATCTTTCGCACACGCGAATTCGAGCAGATGGAGGTCGAGTATTTTTGCCGTCCTGACGATGCTCCGCGCGTTCATCAGGAATGGATCGATGGTTATGACGCGTGGCTCCTCACGCTTGGCATTTCCGCCGACAATATCAGACATTACGAGCAGACCAAAAAAGAGCTCGCCCATTATTCGGATCGAACGGTCGATTTTCTTTATCGTTTTTTCCCGGAACGTGAAGACGAAGATAAGCAGTTCGACGAGCTGCTCGGTATAGCCAATCGAACGGATTACGACCTCCGTGTCCATTCGAAAAAGCCGGAGGATGCCGACGGCAAACGCATCAATCCTGATTCGACCGATGACCTGTCTTATTTCGATCCGCAGACGAACGAGCGGTTTTATCCGTACTGCATCGAGCCGTCGATCGGCGTTAACCGCACCTTGCTCGCGGTGATGATGGACGCCTATACGGAGAAAACGAACGAGAAAGGTGAAGTTCGCGTCATTCTTAAGCTAAAACCGTCGCTCGCTCCGATCAAGGTCGCCGTGCTGCCGCTCGCCAAGAATAATGAGGGAATCGTCACCCTTGCTAAGCAACTCAAACGCGATCTACAGCCGTCGATGCGAGCTGTTTACGACGACACCGGCGGCATCGGAAAGCTCTACGCTCGGCAAGACGAGATCGGCACGCCGTTTTGCGTCACCGTCGATCACGAATCGCTCGAAGACAATGCCGTCACCGTCCGCAATCGCGACACCTGGGAACAAGAGCGTGTGAAAGTTGATGATCTGAAAGAATATTTGAAGGCCAGATTATAAAAATGGATTTTGAAATCGTCAGCGAGATTGAGAACGTTCAAACATTCGCTGCCGGCCTCGGAGTTCGTGACCGTAAGCGACTTCCGCAAACCGTAAAAAGAGCTTTGTTCTCGGAACCGCAAACAGCTTAGTTGTGATCAATGTTCGCAAGCATATGAAAAAATTGATCGAATGTGTGCCAAATTTTAGCGAAGGCCGCGATATGGCGGTGATGAAGCAGATCACCGACGCGGTCGAGCAGATCGATGGCGTGAAACTGCTCGATGTCGATCCGGGATACTCGACAAATAGGACGGTCGTCACGTTTGTCGGGTCGCCGGACGAAGTTGTAGAGGCGGCATTTCAAGCTGTTAAAAAGGCTCAGGAAGTAATCGATATGCGTCGTCATAAGGGCGATCATCCGCGGTTTGGTGCGACGGACGTGTTGCCTCTCGTTCCGATCTCAGGCGTTTCGATGGAGGAGTGCGCCGAATATGCCCGAAAACTTGGACGTCGAATCGGGGCTGAACTCGGCATTCCGGTTTACCTATATGAGAATGCGGCGGCAGAAGAAAAACGCAAAAATCTGGCGAATTGCCGCGAAGGTGAATATGAAGGCCTCAGCGAGAAGTTAGCTTCCACCCACTGGAAACCGGATTTTGGTCCGGACGAATTCAATGAGAGCGTTGGTCGTTCGGGTGCCGTGGCGGTTGGTGCGCGGGATTTTTTGATCGCCGTAAACTTTAATTTAAATACGACTTCGACCAGGCGGGCGAATGCGATCGCATTTGATGTTCGCGAGAAAGGGCGTGCAAAGCGTGAGGGCGATCCGATCACCGGAAAGATCGTCAAGGACGACCTCGGCGAGAGTGTGATGATACCCGGAACGCTAAAAGGAACGAAGGCGATCGGTTGGTTCATCGCGGAATATGGTGTCGCTCAAGTGTCGATGAACATCACAAATCTCGAACAAACGCCGCTTCACGCGGCTTTTGACGAGGTTGCGGAGAAGGCTCGGCAACGCGGACTCCGCGTCACGGGACTCGAGATCGTAGGGCTGGTTCCGAAGAAGGCGATCATCGATGCCGGGAAATACTACCTCGCCAAACAACGGCGTTCGCTCGGGATAACCGAATCAGAGATAGTTAAGATCGCGATCAAATCGATGGGCCTCGACGATCTCAAACCCTTCGATCCGAAAGAGAAGATAATTGAATACTTGCTCGAAGCTGAATACGAGACTGTAAGTTTGGTCGATATGACCTGCCGGGGCTTTGCCGACGAAACTGCGTCAGAATCGCCTGCACCGGGTGGCGGTTCGATCGCGGCTTATATGGGATCACTCGGTGCAGCACTCGCTACGATGGTCGCCAATCTTTCGTCTCACAAGGCCGGTTGGGATGATCGCTGGGAAGAGTTTTCCGATTGGGCAGTTCGTGGACAGAAAATAAAAGACGAACTACTCTTTCTCGTCGATGAAGATACCAACTCGTTTAATAAGGTCATGGATGCCTTTGGTTTGCCAAAAACCACGAACGAAGAAAAGGCCGCCCGTGACGCCGCCATCCAGGCCGCGACAAAATACGCGACTGAGGTTCCGTTTCGCACGATGGAGCGCAGTTTTGAGACATTCGAGATCATAAAAGCGATGGCGGTCGATTGCAATCCGAATTCCGTCTCAGACGCCGGTGTCGGAGCTCTCTGCGCCCGATCGGCAATTATGGGTGCTTACCTCAACGTCAAAATAAATGCCGCCGGTTTGAAAGATCGCGTGTTCGCCGACGACATCCTCAAACGCGGAGCCGCGCTCGAAACATGGGCGATCGAATTCGAATCTGAGATACTCCGCATCGTGAACGATAAGATAGATTCGTAAAATGAACTCTCATAGCATTTTTTATCCAAATCCTCCTATATTCGAAGCATTTCATCCAGCATGGGCATTCTCATAAACCCTTGGCACGACATAACTATAATCTCGATAGCGACAGAAGACTTGTTCATTCGCGGGAAGACGTGATCTCGGGCGGGCATTAGATTGCGGCACGGAACAAAGTCGGGCAGAATAGTTGTTTATCGTTATGACCAAAGTTCCCCAAATAGTTGTCGATCTTGCGAATGCGGTCTGTGAAAACGGCGGGCGGGCGATGCTGGTTGGCGGGTGTGTTCGCGATGAGCTGATGGGCGTCGAACCGAAGGATTGGGATGTTGAGGTTTACGGTGTCGCCGCCGGGCGGTTGCGGGAACTGCTTGATAAGATTGTCGTCGCGAAGGATGTTGGAAAGGACAGGAGTGTTCGCGCTGCCGTGAATGTGGTCGGCGAGGCGTTTGCGGTGTATAAGATCGGCGATGAACTGGACGTGTCGATTCCAAGACGCGAGCGAAAAGTGTCGGGCGGTCATCGCGGGTTCGTCGTCGAGGGCGAGCCGGACATGTCGTTCGACGAGGCGTGTTCGCGGCGAGATTTCACCGTAAATGCGATCCTTAAAGACGTCTTGACCAGTGAGATCATTGATCCATTCGATGGGCGAATCGATATCGAACGTAAAGTGTTGCGAATGGTTTCGCGTCAGACCTTTGGTGAAGACAGTTTGCGAGTTCTGCGTGCCTGTCAGTTTGCGGCGAGGTTCGAGTTTGATATCGATTCTGAGACGGCGAAACTCTGCCGGACGATCGATGTTACGGATCTGCCTAAGGAACGCATTTGGGGTGAATTTGAAAAGCTTTTGCTCAAACCACAACAACCTTCGATCGGGTTAAAGTGGCTGTACGATCTCGGTGTCGTCGATCAGATATTTCCGGAGTTGGCATCGCTCGTCGGCGTTCCGCAGGAGCCGGAATGGCATCCGGAGGGCAACGTTGACGTTCACACGCGGATGGTCGTTGACGAGGCGCGAAAACTTATCGACGAACTCGATCATCCCAGACAAGTCGCTGTCATGCTCGGGGCTTTGGCTCATGATTTTGGGAAGCCGCCGACGACAGAGTTCATCGACGGCAAAATGCGTTCGCGCGGTCACGACGAGGCGGGTGTCGAGCCGACTCTGACGTTTTTGGACACCCTCGGGATCTTTACCTTGAACGGGTTTGACGTTCGCGGACAAGTTGTCGAACTTGTCCGTTATCACTTAAAGCCAGGAGCATATTACGGCTCTAAGACTCCGGTCGGGGACGGAGCTTTTCGGCGGCTAGCCCGCAAGGTCGAGCCGGATCTGCTCTATCGCGTAGCTAAGGCTGACAGTCTTGGACGTAATCCGGAATGGTTGCCAAAAGAGAAATGGTTCGATTCAACGGCTCAGGAATGGTTCATCGCGAAGGTGCGAGAGCTTCAAGTCGAGAAAAAAGCTAACGACCCGATCTTGATGGGTAGGCATCTGATCGAACTAGGAATTACGCCGGGCCCGGAGTTCAAGCGGCTCCTGGATGCGATTTACGAAAAACAACTCGATGGAGATCTAACGGATGTGGAAGAGGCAATTTCCGCGGTAAAAATGTTGATCTAGGAGCGTGTTTCACGCTTTACCTTTTTCAGTAGTTCGTCTTCATGCTTGATATCCACCCTTAAACGTCTGTAAAAACTCATAAACTGGTTCGCGATCCAGGGCAGGACAAAGAAGGAAATCAAGTACCCGCGCCAGTCCTCGATGACCAACCGAAAACCGGTGAAAACGATCACAACTAACGCGACCCAATGGCTGAAACAGTACTCGCAGGTGAAAACATAAAAAAATTTCCGTTTGAGAATATTTTGAGAGCTCTCACTTTTTTCTTTGAGTGCCTCGCGCCATTCACGAAAAATCTCTTCCTGTGTTACCGTCCAGGCAATCGACGACACGGCGAGCGATAGTATTATTAGGGTGAAGATCTGTGAGAAAAAATCCATAACCATTTACCACCGATAATAGAAACGCAGGTGGGAGATTAAGATTAGCACCCACCAATGTACTGTCGCATACGTTTTGCGGATGATCGTCCTAAAACGCTCTCCTCCGAGAGGGTTTCGATGCAACTTTAAAGTTCGTTAATTACAAAAAAAAGTGCCAACATCCGTCCGGCACTTTTCGCATTCAATTTGTAAACAACTCACTACGAAGCTTTTCCTTCGAGGAACGCCTTTAAGCGACGTGAACGCGACGGGTGCCGCAGCTTTCGCAGTGCCTTTGCTTCGATCTGGCGGATGCGTTCGCGGGTAACAGCGAAGTGTTGGCCGACTTCCTCGAGCGTGTGCTCCGAGCCCGTATTACCTAAGCCGAAACGCATCTTTATGACCTTCTCTTCACGCGGTGTGAGCGTGGCGAGAACCTCGTCGGTAATCTCGCGAAGATTCGAAAACGTCACGGATTCAGCCGGATTCAAGATCGAACGGTCTTCGATAAAATCACCGAGATGCGAATCTTCCTCTTCACCGATCGGTGTTTCGAGCGAGATCGGTTCTTGTGCGATCTTAAGGACCTTTCGGACCTTTGACACCGGAATGTCCATTCGCTTGGCGATCTCCTCAGACGTCGGTTCGCGGCCGAGTTCCTGAACAAGTAGACGCGAGGTGCGAATCAGCTTGTTGATCGTCTCGATCATATGAACCGGAATGCGGATTGTGCGTGCTTGATCGGCGATCGCACGCGTGATCGCCTGGCGGATCCACCACGTTGCGTAGGTCGAGAATTTATATCCGCGACGCCACTCGAATTTATCGACGGCCTTCATCAAGCCGATGTTGCCTTCCTGAATGAGGTCGAGGAACTGCAGGCCGCGGTTCGTGTATTTCTTCGCGATCGATACAACGAGTCGGAGGTTGGCCTCGACCAATTCGCGTTTCGCTTTGTTGGTGTTAAATTCGCCAACGCTGATGACCTTGAACGAACGCTTGATCTCGACGATCGGGAGATGATATTTCTCCTCCACCGACGCGATTAATGCTTTTGCGTCCTCTACCTTTCCGACAAGCTCTTTTTTGTCGGTCGGTGCTGGCTTCTTCTCAAGCTTTTCTTCGATGCGGGCGATCGTTCGTTCCGCTTTTCGAACGTCATCGACGACTTTACGGATCGACGCGATCAGTAACTGCATCGCACGTTCGGTCAGATTGAGATTCTTGATCTCCTGAGCGATATCGAGCCGCAGGCGGGCCGTTTGACGACGCAGATTCAAAAGCTTTTTAGTCTTTTTATCTCCAGCCTTTTTTTGCTCTGCGATGAGATTGAGCCAAGTTTTGAGGGCGACCTGAAAGTTCTGGCGGATGTTGCCAATTCCCTCAAGGGTCCAACGCATGTACTCTTCGGCTTTATCTTCCTCGACCGCGATGTCTTCCTGTTGAGAGAAAACTACCGTTTCACGGATACTCGCTTTGCGGGCCGCAAGATCATCGCCGATCTTAAGCAACCTCTCGATGGCGATCGGGGAGCGTGAAATTGCCTTGTGAGTTTTGATCTGACCGCGCTCGATGCGTTTTGCGATCACAACCTCGCCCTCGCGGTTGAGAAGGGGAACGATTCCCATTTCGCGTAAGTAGAGCCGTACCGGATCGTTCGATTTATCTAGGGCTCCAGCGGAAAGGTCGAGATCGATATCGTCTTCCTCGGCCGCCTCTTCTTCCTCCGCATCCTCGTCAAGCGACAAGGTCGAGGCACGTTCTAAAAGTTGAGCGTCGGTCTCGGCGACGGAGATATTCGCGCCTTCCAAACGGTCGAGTACATCCTCGAGATCGTCGGCCGACATCATGTTTTCGGGAATCTGACGATGCAATTCGTCAAGACTTAAAAATTTCTTTCGCTTGCCAAGGGCAACTAAGCGATCCATCAGGTCTTCTTTTTCGTCGTAATCAGCCATATATCAATAAGATCGTAAGATTAAAAAACCACGTAAATCGTTGTTCATTAATAATTTATGTACGCCGAAAGCCTAGGAAATGTTTCATCCTGCTCCCTCGGTTTAAAACTCAGATTGTATCACAATTCTGAGATTCGGCGTTGTAGTTCGCGGCGTATTTTTTCGAGTTCGAGCTGTTCAAAGGTGAGCTGATTGAACCTTTCGGTGTCTTTTGATTGCTCGGCGATGGTCGCGTCTCGGCTGATCTCCATTATCCGGTTGGTGATCGCCATATTTCGCAGGCTGAAAACACAATTTTCCGCATCGTGCAAAACGGCATCGATCGCGTCGTCGATCTCGCGGCGCGGTTTACCGCTGAGGAGAACGTGGGCGAGATCAACGGCATCTTCGTCATCGCCGATATGTTCGAGCAGAGTTTGCTGGTCGATATCCTCGTTTGAATTATTGATAGCGACAAATGCCGCGAAAAGCTCGGCGGTCGAGAGGTTTTCGTAGTCGCTTGGCTCGATCTGCGGCAGTATCAGATCGCGCAGATCGCGGTCGAAAACTAGAAGTTCGAGCAGGTGGCGTTCGGCGATCGTGATCTTTGCCCTAGCCGCTCGTGAAACTCGTTGGGTGATCGTTTGAGTGTCGTTATAGGTGCCGCTTTTTAGCGTGCTCCAGAGTTCTCGTTTTAGTGCGACGTCCTCGATTCGGAAAAAGGTCATCGCCTGATCAAAGCTCTCTCGCCGCTGCACTGCATTTCCGATCGCCGAAATTACAGGCAAAAATTCCTCGATCGCCTCGGCTTTTTGCTTGGCATTATTGAGACTGCGATCGGTTACTGAAGCCTCGAGGGCAAAACTCAGAAACGGCGTTGCCTTGCCTCGGACTTCGTTGTAAACATCGACACCATTTTCTCGAATGAAATCGTCGGGATCTTTGGCATCGGGCAACACTAAGACCTTGACGTCGAATTCCTGCGGCAAAAGGTGCTCGATCGCACGCCTCGCCGCCTTTTTACCGGCTGAATCGCCGTCGTAGTTGATGACAACCTTTTTTGTAAAGCGGCTCAAAAGCTTTGACTGTTCAGGCGTAAAAGCCGTACCGAGACTCGCTGCGACGTTTGTGATTCCGAATTGGTAGAGTGCGATCAGGTCGAGATATCCCTCGACGAGGATCGCGAACTTTTTCTTGCGGATCTCCTCTTTTGCTTGAAAAAGTCCGTACAGATTCTGACCTTTCGTGTAGGCGGCGGTCTCGGGCGAGTTGAGGTATTTCGGCTGGTCGTCGCCCATCGCACGCGCACCAAAGGCTATGGCTTTGCCGTTAACGTCCAGCACCGGAAACATTATCCGGCCGCGGAATTTGTCGAAAACGCGGTCTTTTTCTTCATTGACGGAAACCAGTCCGCTTTGCTCGATTACCTTTTCGTCCGTCGTTTTCTCACGCAGCAGGTTAAGCAGTGAATCCCAACTGTCGGGTGAAAAACCGATGTGAAACTGCCGCTGGACCTCCTCTGAAATACCGCGTGCAATCAGGTATTCGCGAGCAGCTTTCGCATCTTTGCTTTTGCTTTTTAATTCATTTTCCCAAAAATCGAGGGCGATCTGATTCAATTCGACGATCTGGTCAGCGAGCTGTTTTTTCTCGTCACGCTTTTTCTTACCCTGCTCGTATGCCAGATCATCGACCGGCTCGGGAAGCATTACACCGGAGAGCTCAGCGACACGCTTGATGGCCTCGGGGAAGTTTAGTCCCTCCATCTCCATCACAAAATTAAACGCCGTCCCGCCCTTGCCGCACCCGAAACACTTGTAAAAACCCTTCGACGGATTCACCGAAAACGAAGGCGTTTTCTCCTGATGAAATGGACAACAAGCCATCCAATTCGAACCCTTCTTCTTCAGATCCTGAGCATACGGCTGTATTATCCGCACGATATCCGCACGGTTTTTAAGATCGTCGATGAAGTATTGGTCGTAGAGCATTAGTTTTTGTGGTGACGCCGCGACTTCGTTGCTGGTACAAACCAGTATTCCACTGAGATAAAATTCTTGTGGTAGACATTAGATGTTCTGATACGTTTCGGCTCAAGACCCAAGTCGATCAATTCCTTTCTCCAATCCTCCGCCCAAATATTCCGGATTGCGTATGTTGGGCCTTTCACGACCATTTTCGCTTTCGAACCCGGATTCTTTCTGATCAAATCGACGAACATGCGCGGGACGAAGGTGGGACAGATCCCGTTTTCATTGTCATAGCCAAAGACAAATGGTTTTGAGACGTCCGGATCGGGTTCGTTCCACGGGATTCCCTCCGGCATCGCAGCCTCGTCTGGAACTATCCAGAACGAGATTTTCACCGTTGCCGCACTTTCGTTGCCCGTCATGAAGATAATTCGACTCTCGGCCTCTGCAAATTGGAAACGTGCGACAATGTTGTGCCGAAACCTAGCCAACGCCCGTCGGTTACCATCAAAAACTACAACGGCCCGCGAGCTCGGTGATTCATTGATCTGAACCAAAAGATTGTCGGTTCGTGCGAGTAATTCTTCGCAACCAATTGGTCCGAATTCATCAATAAGTGTCGCTTTCTTAAGATCAAGGTTTGTCCCATCCTGTGCAATCGTAGACAGAGCGAGAGCCAAGACAAATACTGCTATAAGAGTTTTCACTGTTTCAACTCCGCGACTGTTGCACCGTTTCCGCCTTGGTTGGATGGGGCGAAGGCGTACTTTTGGACGTGCGGATGTGACTTTAGCACGTGGTGGACGTAATTTTTCAATGCGCCGGTGCCGAAGCCGTGGATGATGCGGACGCGGGGTAGGCTGGACATGTAGGCTTCGTCGAGGAAGCGGTCGATCTCGTATTCGGCGTCGGCGGTGGTTTTTCCGATCAGGTTAAGTTCGGCGTCGGTATCGCGACCGTCGATGTCTCGGGTCATCGAGTTATTGGTGCCAGGATTCGTAATCGTTGCTGCTACCTTGCCACCGGCTGACGCAGGTGGTTCTGCCAGTCGGAGATTTGTGATCTTTTCGCGAAGACGCATGCCGCCGACAAGGACTTCGGCGAGATCTTTATCGAGTTTTTCGACGGTGCCGATGTTGCCGAACGAAGTGATGACTTTGGAGCCGACGGTCAGAGATTCTGCTGTTAATGGTGGCGTGTCCTCACCCGACGAGCCCTTACTCACGTGCGGGCTACTGACATGCGGACTGCTGACAGTGCCGATGCGGGCGACCTTTGAGAGGACGGAGCGATTTAGTTCGGCTTTGCGGGTCATCCGCTCTTTGTCGAGTCGGTTCCGGAGGGCTTTGTCTTCGATGGTTTTGACGAACGCTTTGGACTGGCGGTCGAATTCGTCGATGGCGTTCGCGAGTTCGCTTTCGTATTCCTTTTGACGAGCCTTTTCGCGTTTGACGGCCTCGATCTCGAGTCCGGCATATTTGGTGGCGACGGCGTCGCGTTCTTCTTCGAGTGCGATGCGAAGGTCGGTTGCGATCTTTGACTCGGTCTGAAGTTTTTTTAGGTAATTCTCGGCCTCTTGCGCGGAAACATCTAAATTTTCGCGGGCAAAATCGATGACTTCGTTCTTGATACCAAAGCGACGAGCGATCTCTATTCCTGACGACGCGCCGGCAAGGCCGAGCAGTAATTTATACGTCGGCTGGAGCGTTTTTTCATCGAATTCGACTGATGCATTAATGATACTTTCGTCGTTCGCGGCGTAAATTTTTAGCCCGCGATAATGCGTCGAGGCGATGACCTGAGCACCGTTTTGGCGAAAATGATCGACGATCGCAACGCCAAGTGCCGAGCCTTCCTCAGGGTCGGTGCCGGTTCCTGCTTCGTCGAGCAGGACGAGCGAAGGTATAAGGCATTCGAGCATCATTTCGGCAATATTCGACATGTGTGACGAGAATGTTGACAGGTTCGCTGAGAGCGATTGATGATCGCCGATGTCCGCCAGGATCGACCGGTAGAACGGCATCTTCGCTTCGATCGCCGGAACCGGAAGTCCGGAGATAGCCATCAGACTAAGTAATCCGGCGGTCTTGAGCACTACGGTCTTACCGCCGGCGTTGGCACCGGAGATGATCATGACGGCGTTTTTGCGGGTGAGGCAAAAGGAGGACGGGATTATTTCCTTAGAGGTACGGGAAACAACCACCCCGTTTGCCGAGACGGCAGCCACCCCTCCTTTGGAAGGAGGGGAGCTTTTCAGTAGATTTTCCTCGAGCAATGGATGCCGGGCATCAGTCAATTCGAGCGTTTCG
>JAYSZT010000139.1:0-4440 GCA_043737915.1 Acidobacteriota bacterium | reverse complement strand
TGAAAGGTGATGTGGTCAAACACACCGTAACGCGGCAGGGTGATCAGTTTTTTGAATATCTGTTGTTCGGTCGTCCTGCCGGCGGTCTGTTTCCCTTGCGAACGATTCTGGGCATATGCTGGGATGACAGAAAATGCTGCGACGGCGATGAATAATAGTAAGAATTTGCTAACTGTTTTCATGATTCAACTCCCTCCTTGAGATCGTCATAACTTAAATGACAGTTATTGGACGAAAGAAATGCCGGAAGAGGTGTCTGAAAAGAGTCGTCGGTGTAAAGATTTGTAATGATTTAGGACGTTTGACGGAGAGCCTCGTAAAGAACGATGGCGACACTATTGGCGAGGTTGAGACTGCGAACGTTTGGATTCGGCATCGGGATGGTTAGACATCGATCTGCATTTGCGGCCAGTAGATCTTCGGGCAAGCCGCGGGTTTCACGGCCGAATACGAGGCAATCGCCGGCTACGAATTCGAGATCGTAGTACGGCCGCTTCGATTTAGTTGTCATGTAAAGAAATCGCGACTGCGGCAGAGCGGCATAAAGCTCGTCGAGGTCGATGTGTCGGTGGAGCTTTACGTCCTGCCAATAGTCCAGTCCCGAACGTTTCAGAGTGCGGTCATCCATTCTGAAACCGGTAACTCCAATGATGTGCAGATCCGTAAACGTCGCCGCGCAAAGACGAGCGATGTTGCCCGTATTGGGCGGTATTTCGGGTTCGACGAGAGCGACGTGGAACATAGTTTTAGCCGGCCACTTTTCTGTATTCACTAACAAGGGTGCATCTTTTCGGCATTTGCGCACATCAATTGAATCAGTTTGGCGGACGAGGCGATGCCGACGTGACGGGTTTATGTTACAATCCGCATTTGCCTTAGAGTACTCTAAATCTGGAGATTCAATCTAGTGTTTCTGCGTGTAAATAATTTGTTTTCGATAGCAATGCTTCTTGTTTGTCTTTCAGTCTCGGCGTTTGCCCAGACCGCGACGACAACTCCGACCCCGATCCCGAGTCCAAGTCCTTCTCCGACGCCGGTAACGAAAGCACCTGCTGCTCCGACGACAGCAGAGCAGATCACGGAAGCGACGATCTTTGTGTACGGTTTCGGCGGCGGTCGCGTAACGCTCGATCAGATCCGCAAAACCACGACTGAAAAGGGGAAGACGACTTTCACCGACGCTGACGGTAAAACGGAGCTTACCGCATATCAACGGACGATCATCCGCGGAGCGAATTTGGATAAAGACCGGATCAGGCTTGATCAGCAGTTTCCAAATGCTAACTACTCGTTGATATTTAATGAGGACAAGATCTTTGGCCTTTACAATAATCAGGTGTTCACGCCTCGTGCAGATGCGGCGTCGGCATTCGAAAACAGTGTGTTTCGCGGACTGGAAATGCTGTTGCGTTACAAGGAAAACGAAGCGAAGATCGAACTCGCGGGTAAAGAAAAGGTGATGGGCGTTGAGTTCAACATCATTGAAGTTACGGATAAAAAAGGCAGAAAGGCCCGATTTTTTATCAGCGTAAAGTCATTCCGTATTATGGCTCTCGAATACGAAGACGGCGGTGTGAAATACAAGCGTAAATTCTATAACCACAATTATGCACAGGGAACTCTGGTCGCGTCTCGCTCGGTGCTTTACTCAAATGACAAAGTCATCGAAGAGACTGAGATCGGAACAATAACTTTTGGTCAAAAGGTGGACGAAGACCTTTTCAAGGCTAACTAGTAATCGCAGCAAGACAATTTTCGCAACTTATTGGGCCGTTCGGCGTGATTCAAATCGCTGAACGGCTTTTGTTATGTTTGCCACGGTGTTGTAAAAAAGTATGGATGTATGGCGCTCGACATTTTCAAATTTGCAGACAGGGAGGCGAAACAAACTCTCGTGCCTGAAGAAAAACTGTCTGACCATGCCTTGATCGAAGCGACAAAGGGCGGCGATGAAGCCGCTTTCGGCGAGATAATGGCGCGCTATCGGGCACCGATAACAAACTATCTATATCGATTTTTGAACGATTACGAAGAAGCGGTCGACCTGGCGCAGGAAACGTTTGTGCGAGTGTATTTTGCACTTGATCGATATCACACTCATTTTGCGTTCTCGACCTATATTTACCGGATCGCCACTAACCTCGCGATCAGCGAGACGCGACGACGCAAGCGGCGCAGGTTGATGTCTCTCACCGGGCTTTTTCAGGCGGACGAGGATAGCGATGTCGAGTTTCAACCGCCGGACACGCGAATTTTGCAGGACGTCGCACTTCTCGATGACGAGCGAAGTAAAACTATCGCAAAGGCGATCGAAAGCTTGCCGAAAAAGTACCGGATACCGATTATTTTACGGGATGTAGAGGGGAAAACGTACGATGAAGTTGCCGAGATCATGGAACTCGGACTCGGAACGACAAAATCACGGATAAGCCGGGCACGCGGCCTGTTGAAAGAAAAGTTAAAGCAGTATTTATAGCCGAATGGTAAACGAAGAATTAAACAGGGACGAAAGGGCGATCGCCGACATGCTCGGAGCATTGCCAAAGGTGGCCGCAACGAACGATTTTGATTTTAGGGTGAAAGCTCGGATCGCGGAGGGTAGGCCTGCACGTTCCGGTTTTTCGAGGCTCGTCCGGTCATTGCGTTTTGCCGTTCCCCTTGTCCTCTTATTGGTAGTTGGTGGGTACGTTGGATTTAGGTCGCTCGGCACATCGACCGGCGACGTAAATATGGTCGGCGAGATGAGATCGGCGAACGCGACTCCTGTTGCTGAGCTTGTTACGACTCCAGATCTTCGCCAACCGGCGAAAGAGGTCAGGTCGGAGGCCGACGCCGTAAAGCCAAAAGAGTCGGCACCTCAGATCGCTTCTATCGCCTCAGATCCGGTCATTTCTCCTCCAGTCGCAAATAATAGCCGTGGCGGATCGCTGGATGGCGGTTTGGCGACAAGTCGGCCGATCTATCCGCGTGGAGTCGATCCGAACGCTAAGACTCCTGTAATTCCAAAGGAGTTTGATCAGCCCGGAAAAGTTTTGGCGAAGGACGTGATGAACCTGCTTGGTCTCGATGTCGTTTACACGGAAAGTGGCTGGAAGGTAGAATCCGTCAAACAGAACAGTGCCGCACAAAGGGCGGGGCTCAAGAGCGGCGACTTGGTTGAGGCGATCAACGCACTGCCGGTTAATGATAAAACTTCGTTCAACGGGAGATTCACAACCAAGAGTGTGCGTGTGAAGCGTGAAGATAAGAATGTTGAGTTCAATCTTCAAAAACCGTGATCAGTCTTCTTCAGGGCTAGCCGATGGAGTCAGGAACAGTCCGATCAGGTAGAGTGCCAGCGTAAAAAACTGAATGTAGCCCGTTCCGCCCGAATATTGCGGCAGGTCGAGAAGCCAGGTGAACGCTTCTTTTCCCGGATTCTCGAAGATTCGCTGCAGCCAACTTCCGCTCGATGTAGCAGTTAGATTCGCCAGCACAAGATACTTAACAACGAACGCGAGACCGAATAAAGCACCGAGACTTCGTAGCAGTTTTTTCGTGTCGAACTCAGCAAAAAGGTTGTTCCAAAGGGTCCAAAAAAAGCAAAATCCAACTACCCAAAACGGCAAGCCCTGCTCGGGCAACAGCGAATTGAACAATTGAACCGACGCCGCGAAAAGTGTAAGCAAAATACCGCCATTAGCTGCGTTTTGGATCAATGAGCCATCCTCAAAAAACCAGCCTTCCAACCGCAGCAGGCCGGAGCGAAAAAATAAGATCAACAAAACTGACGCAAAGACGAGGCAAACGAGTGACGGCTTAATAAAGATAAAAGCACTGTCCAAGGCACCGAGGCGGAGGCCGCCGAGCAACGTGACGGCGAGAAAGATGAGTGGCAGCAGAATGTAGACGAGCGTTACCTTTTGGTTCCTGGCTTTAGTTTGCTGTTTCGCCGGGAGTTGACGGACGTCCACAACTATCGAGCCGTCTTCGACAATTACGATCTCGTCAATTTCTTCGTTTGCGGTCATGTATTCAGAGGAATTCATTGATAGCTTATTTCCGCTCTCGGATCAGTTTCATCGGGTTAAAATCCGAAGGCGTTATTTTTAAGCCTTCGTCGAACTCGTTCTTTAACTCGGCAGCAGTTTTGATCCCCAGGCTTGCGTCTGTTGTGCGGAAATTCGCGTTTATCGCCATCAGCCGTTCGGCGGTAACCAAACCTTTTTTGAACAGGTCGTCGTCGTTAGAAACGCGGCCCCAGCCTTGCCGATAAAAACTGTACGCGACGTAGAACTGGGTGTCCGCGTCTCGTTTTTCCGGATCGGCTCCCTCGAATGCGACCCGGGCAGCCGGGTATTCTTCGCGCCGAAAGCTTGCGAGCCCGGCATCGAATTCGGTCTTGTTTATCTCGTACGTGCCGATCACGACCTGTCCTTTCGTCGTCACCTCTGCCAATGT
>JAYSZT010000138.1:0-9984 GCA_043737915.1 Acidobacteriota bacterium | reverse complement strand
CCGGTATTTACGCAATTCAAGTCGATTCGCTTTACGAATTATTGCTTATCGCCGAATGCTCTAAACGCCTCGGCAAACGGGCGAACGTTAGTCTTCGCCTCGTTCCGGAAATCGAAACGAACACACTTTCGGGCCTTCAAACGGCGTTGCTCACGTCAAAATTCGGTATGATGCCAGCGGAGGCATTCGCCGCGTTTCGCGAGTATAAAGATTCTCCGCACCTCGATCTGTGCGGCATTCATATTCATATCGGCTCGCAAAATCCGGACGCATCGCCGTACTCTGAGGCGTTCACCGTGCTTTTCGAAACACTTCTGCAAATACACAGCGAAACCGGCATCAAGCTAAAACACATTAATCTTGGCGGTGGTTTTCCCGTGAACTATTTGAAAGGCGATGGCGAAGGAAACGAAATGCCGGCCGAGCAACATGCTATGTTCTCTGCCGATTTCGAACCGGCTGACGCGATCGCCGCTGCGTGGGATGCGGTCACCAAAGCCGCCGAAAAAGCCGATGCCGCTCACCTTCTCGAAGGTCTGACACTGCTCCTCGAACCTGGCCGCAGTATAATTTCAGACGCCGCGATCTGTCTGACAACCGTCAGAAACGCGAAAAGCAGACCGGTCTCAGACTCATCTTCAACTGACAACCGACAACCGACAACCGACAACTGGTTACTGACCGACGCCGGATTTAATATTCTGTTGTCGATGGAAACGTACAAGTGGTACTACCACCTGATCTCCGCCGAACGCGCTGCGGAACCGCACGCTACCAAGTACAAACTCGCTGGCCCGCTATGTGACGGAGGCGATGTATATTTCGACATCGAAGGCCACGATCGTCTCCCGGAACATCGCTCGCTGCCGGAAAGTATCAAGCCGGGCGAGCTACTCGCGTTATTGAATTGCGGAGCGTATTCGCTGGCTCAAGCGTCGCAATACAACGGCCGCTTTCTGCCCGCGGTCGTTCTGATCCGTGAAAGTGGTGTAGCTGATCTCATCCGTAAACGAGACGACTTTAGTGACCTCGTGCCGAAGGACATTTGGTGAGTAAAACGTTTACCAACCGATTTTTGCGGTCAAGTTCTTCAGGATAGTTTTCTCGTCATCCGAAACCTCGATCCCCGGTTTAAGATAGATCTTGCTGGCGGCGGCGAGTGCGGACGCCAAACTGCTTTCATCACGGATAGCCGAGAGAATCTGCAGATTTTCGAGCGAAACCCGCCGTGCCTTCTCCGGAAGATCGTAATCGGCGTACCGCACTGCGATCTCATTTAGAACGCTTGATCTTGCCGCTGGCTGAGGAACAGTTTCAGCCAGTTCTGACGCTTCGTCGAGCACTTTTATCGAGTCTTCGATCTCGCCTTGCCTGTTTTTTGTGTCGCTGATCGAAAGCAAAGCAAGCAGCCGGTTCGAATCTTCCGGAATAGCCTTGATCGCCTCGCGTGCGAGTTCGTCCTCGTGCTGAACCGTCAGGATCTGGGCGATCTGCGACAAAGCGCTCATCGTCTCGTCGATATCCTGATTCTCCTGAGCGATCTCGATCGAGCGTTCCGTTTTGCCGAATCCCGCGAACTGCGTCGCGATCGATCCCATCAAAACATTGCGAGCACGACTGTCACGCGTCTCTTTTTCACGCTGCGACTTTAGGATCGCGTACGCTTCTTCGAGCGCCTCGACGGCTTCTACTTTTTCTTCTTTTTTCCAGTATTGTCGGGCAAAACCGAGCAGAGCAGACGCCATTTGAGTCTTGTCGGATACAAGATCGAGAGTACTTTCGGCTAGCTCGGCGCTGTTCGAATGGATGAAACCAAGAGCACAGCTTCCGAGGAAAAAATCGCGGTGCGTGTTATCGAGCAATTCCGCTTGCGTCCGTGCCGCATCGTACGTCGCGACGGCGAGATCGTTTCGACCGGACTCGACATACAAGTTGCCGATGTCACACAGGGAGCGGATCTTTTCTTCGTCGTGCTCGATCTCGCTTGCGGATTCGACCGCCATTCCGAGCGACACGACCGCCTTGTCAAGATCACCGGACTCGATATTTGCCGATGCAATATTCTGCAAGGCGAGCACTCGTGCACTTGGAAAATCGATATCCGCGATCGTCGCGAACGCTGCAGTTTCGTCCCCCATTTCCGCCTGCTTTACGGCGATCCCGGCGTAAACGAAATCCGGATGCATAATGTCGCCCGCGATCTCGCGTGCCTTTTCGATGTCGCCATTAACGATCACTTTCAGAGCGATCCGCTCAGAAGCCTGTGCACAAAGCCCGTCGTCCTCGATGGCATCTGCGAGCTGCAATGCGTAATCGACATCGTCGATTTCCGCCGATCTTTCGGCCACCGCGATCAGCAACCGGTCACGCGAAAACGGATCGTCAACCGTATTTGCAAGCTCCGCGGCGAGATCAACGTTGTCAACCGCTAAATACAGCGGCACGATCGCCGTCATCGCCTCGGCCCGTCCGTCACCGCTTTTAATATTCTCAGCCAGGAACACCGCACAGGCCAGCACGTCATTCTCCGCTTGTTCACGGCTTATAAAATTTTCAGACATATGTATAAAAGGGGAAAAGTTAAAAGAGTGAAAGAGTATTTGTAAAAAAATATAGCAAAAGCCGTTACCCTTTTACCCTCTCCCACATTTTTACTTTTTAAACGAAAACTCGTCGAATCGATTCCGGCATCCAGTCACGCAGATCGCTAGCGATCGCGGCGGCACCATTCTCGCGGAGGCTCGCGGCAGAAACTGAATTCGTAATACCGAGAACTTGCAGGTCGGCGGCGGTTGCCGACGCAACGCCTGCCGGGGAGTCTTCGATGACAAGACAGTCGCCGTGAACCATCGGAAAATGCCCGTTCGCGGTTCGCAATGCGTCGAGCCGCTCAAAACCGAGTCGGTAGCATTCCGGGTCAGGTTTGCAATTAACAACGTCATCCGCCGAAATGATCGTCAAAAAATACTTTCTCAGATCGCTAGCTTCCAAAACATGATCGATCTCGTGACGACGGGCCATACTTACCAGGCCGAGCGTGAATTCGCGGGACATTTTCTCGACAAAATTCTCGATGCCGTCGAATAAAGGCAATGAGCCGCCCACCATTTCTTTCCACTTCGCCGACTTCTCCTTGATCACTTCCCCGATCTTCTCTTCGGTCACATCCTTGCCCGCACGTTCGAACTGAGAGGCGACAAAGCGACGGTCGTCCATACCAAGCGAGGCGAAATAATTCTCCTCCGTCAGCTCAACGTCCTCACCTTTCAGGACTTCCTGATAAGCCTTCATCTGTATCGATTCGTCATCGATAATGACGCCGTTGAAATCCATTAAAATTGCTTTGATCATAAATTTAGTTTAGCCGAGGTAGCTTTCGTCGAACATATTGCCGCGGCCTAAAATTCCGTTCGGATCGAACGCCTTTTTCAGATCGGCCATCTCGTTCAGGTATCTTTCGCCCATCATCGCGGCGAGGTATTTTCGTTTGAGTTTGCCGATGCCGTGCTCCGCCGAAACAGTTCCGCCGAGCATTATCGCCTGGGCAACGCAGCGGCCATAAATGTGCCTCGCCCGCGTCGCCTCGTCCGCGTCTTTGGGCAGAATATTCGCGTGCAAATGGCAGTCGCCGATGTGGCCAAAAATGACGTAATCGAGTCCGCTCGAATTCAAAATATCCTTGTAATACCGAAGGAACATCGCAAAATTCGCGTCCGGAACCGCCATGTCGGTACCAACTTTTCGCTGTTTGTATTTCGTGATCCGCTCATTCACCGAGACCGGCAGAGCGTGCCGAAAACTCCGCATCTTCTCGCGGTCCTGCTCAATCGTCGTGAACCAAGACCGTTCGAGATCGGCGTTGTGTTTCTCGAGCAGTTCGTTCCATTTTTCCAGCAATGAGTCTTCGTTTTCCGAGGTCGTTTCCTGCTCAAAAAATATCGCTCCGACTGCATCCGCCGGTGCTTCCGGGAACTTCTCCGAGATGAACCGCAGTGCCTGCCCGTCAAAATACTCGAGTAGCGAAGCTCCGATCCTGTCATTGCTGGCAGCGGAAGTGGCTACATTAGGCCGCGATTCGAACGAAAGCGATCTCGCCTCGTCAACAAACGCCAGCAGATCGGTCTCTTCCTCAAAAAATACGATCCCGCTCAGAAACCCCTCGGGCTTGGGGAGCAAAGTCAATTCGATCTCTGTTATCACGCCCAGTGTTCCCTCGCTCCCGATCAAAAGGTCAATTGCATCGAGCGGGGCAGCGTTGTAAAAACCACTCACATTCTTTCGAACATCGGGGCGTTCGTAGGTCAAGGGTTTTGACTTGATCGCACTTTTATCAGTCACGAGTGTAACGCAGCCAGATTCGTCCGCAATAAAATCTCCACGCCTGATATCAGCCGTTGCTCCGTCGGCAAACACAACCTTTATACGCCGTACGAATTCTCGTGTCGCTCCATACTTGAAACTCCTCGCTCCGGAAGCATTTGTCGCGACCGTTCCGCCCATCTGGCAGCTCCACTCAGTCGGATCGGGCGGATAAAAAAGGCCTTCTGCCTCAGCAGCTATCTGCAGGTCGGTGAGATTCACGGCCGGTTCGATAATGGCAATTCCCTCGTTTTTATCAATGCTTTTGATCCGATTGAGCTTTTCGAGCGAAATAATGTAACCGCCAAAAGGTATCGCACCGCCGACCGTGCCCGTTCTGGCACCCGAGATCGTTACGGGAATGCGATTCGCGTTTGCTTCGGTCAGAATTTCAGCGATCTCATCCGTCGATGCCGGCACAAAAAGCTTCGCGGCGTGGCCGCCCGGCATGTTGCTGGCGTCGGTCAGGTAATTACTAAGATCTTCAATTGCCGTCTTCACTTGCATGACTAAAATGTAACCCAAACAGCACTACTTCAACAACACAAGCAGGCCTATAAACGAAAAGAGGGAGCAAGTCTCGAGCCTCGCTCCCAATTAACCAAACTTCGAATGTCGCATGGCGATTTCGCCTATCGCCGGCTGTGTTTAAATGTACTGAATTTCCCTCTCACGCAGATATTTCAAGCGATCGCGGATCTCCGCTGCCTGCTCGAATTTCATCTCTTTCGCCGCATTTCGCATATCCGCCTCGAGCTGGGAGATCGTTTCTTTGAGTTGTTTTGGCGAATATTCCTCAAACGCATCGAGATCGAGCGGCACTTTGAAGTAGTCCGCTTCATAAGCTGTAACGAGTGTCGCGTCGATCGACTTGATGATGGTCGTCGGCGTTATGCCGTGCTCGGCGTTGTAGTCTTCCTGTATCTTGCGCCGCCGCTCCGTTTCACTGATCGCGTAATCCATCGACTTCGTGATCTTGTCGGCGTAAAGAATGCACCGACCGCCCGAGTTTCGAGCCGCTCGTCCCATCGTCTGAATAAGCGAACGCTCCGATCGCAAAAATCCTTCTTTATCCGCATCAAGTATCGCGACAAGCGAAACCTCAGGCAGATCGAGCCCTTCGCGGAGAAGGTTGATCCCGACGAGTACGTCATATTCGCCGCGGCGAAGATCTCGCAAGATCTTGATACGTTCGAGCGTATGAATATCGCTGTGCAAATACCGCACCTTTACGCCAACCTCTGAGAAATACTCGCTGAGATTCTCCGACATTCTTTTGGTAAGCGTTGTCACGAGCACGCGTTCATTTCGCTCGGCCCGCAGGCGGCATTCCTCCAAAAGATCGTCGATCTGGCCTTTCACGGGTCGTACCTCCACGACCGGATCGAGCAAACCGGTCGGCCTGATGATCTGTTCGATGACCTCGCCCTGCGTTTTTTCGAGTTCGTACGCTCCCGGCGTTGCCGAGACGTAGATCGTCTGGTCGATACGTTCCTCAAATTCCTGAAAGTTCAGCGGCCGGTTGTCCTTCGCACTCGGCAGGCGAAAACCGTAATCGACCAGAGTTCCCTTTCGGCTCTGATCGCCCTTGAACATCGCACCGATCTGCGGCACTGTTTGGTGCGACTCGTCGATAACCAT
This sequence comes from Acidobacteriota bacterium, assembly GCA_043737915.1. Lineage (GTDB taxonomy): Bacteria > Acidobacteriota > Blastocatellia > Pyrinomonadales > Pyrinomonadaceae > OLB17. The sequence goes on along the minus strand of JAYSZT010000138.1, from coordinate 3,984 downwards.
CAAGGCATTCGACGGCAGATAATCAAGAAGCGTCGGAGGCGGTTCACCCGGAAGTTTTCCGGTCAGATGCCGTGAATAATTCTCGATCCCGCGGCAAAATCCCATCTCTTTTATCATCTCGAGATCGTACATTGTCCGTTGATGCAGCCGTTGTGCCTCCACGACCTTGCCGTCGCCAACCAGAAATTCCTCGTGCTGATCGAGCTCCGTCCTGATCGTCTGGATCGCCCGTTTGATCATCGGTTTCGACATCACATAGTGCGTTTTTGGATAGATCGGCAGACGCGTTTCGTGTTTTTTGATAACTTCGCCGAGCAGCGGGTCGATCGTATATATCGCATCGATCTCGTCGCCCCAAAACTCGATCCGGTATGCCTGATCCTGATAACTCGGATAAAGTTCAACCACATCGCCGCGAACCCGAAAGTTACCACGTTCGAAATCGATGTTCACGCGTTCGTATTGCAATTCGACGAGTTTCTGCAGGAATTCTTCACGCTTGATCTTCATTCCGGGCTCAATAAAAATGAGCATGCCGAAATACGCATCCGGATCGCCGAGACCATAGATGCACGAGACCGACGCCACGACGATGACGTCACTGCGTTCAAAAAGAGCCCGCGTCGCAGATAGCCGCAAACGATCGATCTCGTCGTTGACCGTCGCTTCTTTTTCTATATAAAGATCGGCCGCCGGCACATATGCCTCCGGCTGGTAGTAGTCGTAATACGACACAAAATACTCAACCGAGTTCTCCGGAAAAAACGATTTGAATTCCTGATAAAGCTGCGCAGCTAGAGTTTTGTTGTGGGCGAGAACGAGCGTCGGACGCTGCGTCCGCTCGATAACATTCGCGATCGTGAAAGTTTTTCCGCTACCGGTAATGCCAAGCAGGACTTGATCTTTGACGCCGTCGTTCAGGTTTGCGACGATCTGCTCAATGGCCTCGGGCTGATCGCCCTTCGGTGTATTTTCAGACATGAGACGGAATTGCATGTCTTAATCATAAAACACAACCCGCCAAAAATAAAGACGCTTTACGTTCTAAATCGTGGTAGTCCACTGCCGCGGATCTTGGAAAACCTGTCATTTAATGCGTCACCGCGGGCGGAGTAGATCGCGGTCAGCACGTCGTCGTCGTTTGGACGAAACGCCCGAAGCATTATCCGCCGCGTCCTTACGATTCCATTAGCATCGATGACGACGATCGCCCGCGTTGACATGATCGGAAATAGCCAGTGCTTGGCGAACAAAGCAGTCGTTTTCCGATTGGGATCGGCAAGTATAGGTATCGGTAAACGCTGACTAGATGAGAATTTGCGATTTTGCTCCGGGGTCGACGGCGAAACGGCAACGATCTCGGCTTTTGTATCGACGTATTGTTTCCATTTATCGCGGACCGAACAAAGCTGCTTTGTGCAGACGAGAGTTTCATTCCCCGGATAAAATAGCAATACCCTGACGTTCCCGGCATGGTCCGACAGCCGCCAGATATCGCCCGAGTCGGAGTTCAACGCCAGATCAGGTGCCGGCTTCCCGACCTCGACCAATCCATTCAAAGCGTTCTTTTCTTCGTACAGTAGAGCTGCCATTAGTTTAAAATCGTTTAAGCCGACAAAAGTTCACGAGAAGAGGAAACAGCCAAGATCTTGGCGGAAAGATCTGCCGGAATACGGGAGTCGCCTGACAACCTCTCAAGTTTTACGAGCGATCGCCCGTCTTTTACGACCGATATTACGTGCAGCAACGCAAGCCTCAGACGCTCATCATTACTGTCGCAGATCGTAGAGAATATTTGCTCCGTTTCGCCCGCCTTTATCAACAGGCCGACCAGGGCGAATGCCTCGTAAGCGATCTTCATATCGTCGTGCAATAGCCGTTCGAATGATTTGAGAACGATCCCTGCTTCCGTTGCCGCACGAGCGGCGTGGATCATTCTGTATTCATCTTTCGTTGCGATAATTCGTTTCCAGGCATCTGCCCGGTCGAAATTCAGCCTAAATAATCCGCGTGCCGCTGCTGCTCTGACCTCTCGCGTCGGATCGGCACACGCCAGCAATATCGCCTCGAATACCGACTCATGATCAAACTCCGTCAGAGCCGTCACGGCCTTCGAACGGATCGCTGCCGAAAGGTCGTAAAGCGCGATCTGCGATAAGGCCTCGACTGAATTTCGCGTCCTGAACGCCGCGAGTACGCGGACCGAGGCTTCACGGATCGACTCATCGTCCTCGAATTCCTCGCCGGCCTGTTCGATGGCGTTCGTTAAAGCCGGATCTGACGAAAGCGGAAGCGGGTCAAAACGTCTCGGATCGGTTAACTTAACAAACGAATTTATCGGCAACTGCGCGAACTGCGACCGCCTCATCTTTTCCTGAAATGCTTTCGCCTGTGCCTGCAACTCGTCGCCGTGACCTTGTCCGTTCTGCATTAATCCGGCCAACTCTGCGGCGGTCTTTGAGTCCTTTGGATCCCTTGATCTTCTATCTAAATTCGTTTCGGATCTATTCAACGTTTCCAACCGCTCCCGCTCTTTTTCTGCACCGACAGCCTTTTCTTGAGCTCTGCTGATCGTGCGACCCTGAACACTATTTGCATAAGAATTCGCCCCGTCACTCGCCGGTGCTGACCTAAGCCGCCAAAGAATATATCCACCCGCCGCCACGACAAGTAGTACGAGGATCATCGTTAATCCGATCCCGCCGCCTGAGGAATCAACGGATTGAGACTCGGCAGTAGACGGTGCCGCTTGGGCGAGTGCATCTGCGGCAGTAAAACAAAATAATGAAATAATGCCGATAAACCTTTCTTTGGAAGTAGTAAAAATGCTCATTTCAAACACAACGATCACTTGGGTATGCGGGAATTAGAGAGGGGAATTAGCGTCGGCGGCCAGGTGCCCAATGCTTCGTCAGGCCACGCATTTATTATGCACGAGATTCTTTATAATGTCACTACGATTTTAAACAATGTTTGTATGTTTTTTTTAGGTACCAGGATGCAGAAACTATTTCTGCGGCATTTTCATTATTATGAATAAGTAATAAAATCAGGGCATGAACGGAGTTTTGAAGGAATCAACATCGATCGAAGACCTCAATTTGCTGCATCGCGGAAAGGTCCGTGACGTTTATGAGGTCGATGCGGACCACCTGCTTCTCGTGGCGACCGACCGCATATCGGCGTTTGACTGCATTCTGCCGACGCTAATTCCCGACAAAGGCAAGATCCTCACTCAGCTTTCGGCATTCTGGTTCGGGAAACTTGGACACGTCACCAAGAATCACCTCATCTCCGCAAACCTCGACGAGATGCCAAACGATATCAGCAAGCACAGCGAACTTGACGGCCGCTCGTCATACGTTCGCCGAACGACCGTTTTCCCGGTTGAATGCGTAGTCCGCGGGTATATCGAAGGCTCAGGTTGGAAGGAATATCAACAAACCGGCGAGATCTGCGGCAATAAATTGCCGGGCGGTCTCACCCAATGCGATAAATTGCCCGAACCGATCTTTACGCCGGCAACAAAAGCCGCCACCGGCCACGACGAGAATATTTCGTATTCAAGTTTCGCTGAGATCATAGGTGATGATGCCGCCGAAAAGCTTCGTGCGATCTCGCTCGAACTTTACAACACTGCGGCCGCCTACGCCCTCGAGCGGGGAATAATCATCGCCGACACGAAATTCGAATTCGGCACCGATAATGACGGCAATTTTCTTCTGATCGACGAAATACTCACGCCCGACTCGTCACGTTTTTGGGATGCGTCAAAATACCGGCCCGGAAAGGCTCAAGCGTCATTTGATAAGCAATTCGTCCGCGAATATCTCGAAACACTCGACTGGGAAAAAACGCCGCCAGCCCCGCCTTTGCCGCCTGAGATCGCCGAAAAAACAAGTCAAAAATACGCCGAGGCCTACGAACTGCTCGTCGGCCATCCGCTGGCCGATTAGGACATCCGCTTAAAAGTCGACGCCTTAC
>JAYSZT010000137.1:0-10020 GCA_043737915.1 Acidobacteriota bacterium | reverse complement strand
GCGGCATCCTCGATCTGCCTGAGGGCGAGCGGGTGATGATACTTGCTCCAATAGTTCGAGGCCGAAAAGGTGAATTCAAAAAAGAACTCGAAAAGCTCAGCAAAGATTTCATCCGGGCACGCATCGACGGCGAAATGCGGCAGCTTGACGAAGAGATCATTCTCGACAAACGCAAGAATCACACGATCGAGGTCGTCGTTGATCGCCTGTTGATGAAAGACGGTGTTCGCGAACGCCTCGCTGAGTCCGTCAAAACCGCTCTCAAACTAACCGGTGGTGCTGTTCTCGTGTCGATCGTCGATGGCGACGAAAAGCTTTACAGCGAGAAGATGGCGTGCGTTGATTGCGGTATAAATATCGCGACGCTCGAGCCGCGTTCGTTCTCGTTCAACTCGGCTTTTGGTGCCTGCAAAGGTTGCCAGGGAATCGGAACGGTGATGGAGATCGACGCTCACCGGATCGTGCCCGGCCAGAATGTCCCAGCGGGCAAAGTCGATTTTCTCAGCGGCGTTGATAAGACCGGCGGGACATTTCTGCTGTCGGCACTCGTCGCGATCATTGAAAAGTTCACGGTCGGCGACAAACTCGAGCCGCCGAATGTCATTGACACGGGCAAGGCCGACGGCAAAGAGATCGCGAAAGCCAAGAAGGGCCGAAAGCTTCGTGATCGCGACGGAGCGGCGACCGACGTTGTCAAAGATCTGCTCGACACCAACTTCGCCGATCTGCCGAAAGAGATCCGCGACGCATTCTTTTACGGCACGAAACGCCGGATCACTTTTCGCCACGGCGATTACAAATTCGAACGCGATTGGCGCGGTGCGATGCGTGCGATGCGGGAGCGTATCGAAAGTCCACCGTCGGAGAAGATAAAAGCCGCGCTCGAAGAGCTGATCGCCCCGATTGCGTGTCCGAATTGCGGCGGTAAACGCCTGCAGCCCGAAAGCCTGGCCGTGAAGGTCAACGGATGCGGCATCGCCGATTACAGCGAACTGCCGATCGCCGATTCCGTCAAGAAATTTACCGACATCAAACTCGGCACACGCGACGAAAAGATCGCCGGATTGGTGCTTAAAGAGATCCGCGACCGTTTGCGTTTCCTCGATGATGTCGGGCTCGGGTATCTCACTTTGTCGCGTTCGTCAGCGAGTTTATCCGGCGGCGAAGGCCAACGAATACGGCTCGCGACGCAGATCGGCTCGCAGCTTCGCGGCGTTTTGTACGTACTCGACGAACCGTCTATCGGCCTGCATCCGCGGGACAACGAACGTCTGCTCGAGACTTTGCACGCGTTACGTGACCTCGGGAATTCGGTCCTCGTGGTCGAGCACGACGCTGAGACGATCGAGCGGGCGGATTACGTCATCGACCTCGGGCCGCTCGCCGGCACGCACGGCGGCGAGATCATCGCATTCGGAACGCCGTCGCAGATCGCGAAGAATAAAAATTCCCTGACCGGTCGATATCTGTCCGGCGAATTAAAGATCGACATTCCCGACGTTCGCCGCATAGCAAATGGCAAGCGGATCAAGGTCAAAGGTGCGCGTGCCTACAACCTCAAGAATATCGACGCGGAATTCCCGCTCGGTCTCCTCACCGTTGTGACCGGCGTTTCGGGCTCGGGCAAATCCACGCTGGTCGAAGAGATCCTTTATCCGGCGCTCTACAAACACGTTTACAAATCTGCCGTCGAACCGCTCGAACACGACAGTATCGAAGGCCTCGACCTCGTCGATAAGATCATCGAGATCGATCAAAAGCCGATCGGCCGCACGCCGCGTTCGAATCCGGCGACGTTCACTGGCCTCTTCACGCCGCTTCGCGAACTCTACGCGATGTTGCCCGAATCCCGCACTCGTGGTTACAAGTCCGGCAGGTTTTCGTTCAACGTCAAAGGCGGCCGCTGCGAGGCATGCGAAGGCGGCGGTATGAAGCGCATCGAGATGAATTTCCTCCCCGACGTGTACGTGACGTGCGACGTGTGCCGCGGGCACCGCTACAATCGCGAGACTTTGGCCGTCAAATTCAAAGGCCTGTCGATCGCCGATCTGCTCGACACGACGATCGAAGACGCTTTGCCGCTGCTCGAAAACATCCCCGCGATCAAGCAAAAACTCCAAACGCTGCTCGACGTCGGCCTCGGTTACATCAAGGTCGGCCAATCGTCGACGACGCTTTCCGGCGGCGAAGCTCAGCGGATCAAGCTAGCGAAAGAACTCAGCAAGCGTGCGACCGGCAAGACGATCTACATCCTAGATGAACCGACGACCGGCCTCCACTTCGCCGACGTTCACAAACTGCTCGAGGTCCTGCAAAAGCTGGTCGACACCGGCAACACCGTCATCGTCATCGAACACAACCTCGACGTCATCAAAAGCGCCGACTACATTATCGACCTCGGCCCAGAAGGCGGCTCCGGCGGCGGCAAAGTAGTCGCCACCGGCACGCCCGAACAGGTCGCCAAAGTCAAAAAGTCCTTCACCGGCCAGGCCTTGAAAGCCGCGCTAAGTCAGAACCGGGAGCGGTAGCGACTCGGCGAATACGTTGACGGCCAAAAACAAAAACAGCCCGATCCACCACCTCACGACTAAAGGCCGCGAGATCTGCCCTTGTTTGTTTGCCAACGCACTGTTCGGCGGCGGCTTTGCTTTTATTCTGTTCAGGATATTAGAACGCAGAATATTGAGTAAGGAGAAATAATATGTCAGATGAAAACAGAGAGATCGTGGAACAGGCAAACGCGTTGCTGATGGACGGTAAGACCGAAGAGTTTACTTTGTTGTGTACCGAGGACGTCGAATGGACGCTGCTTGGCGACTCTCCGACCAAGATCAACGGACGCGATGGCATAATAAAATTTATGGCATCAACCTCACCGTCAGACTCCGAAGTTCCTAAGTTTACTGTCCTAAACATACTCGCCGAGGGCGACACCGTCATCTCAAACGGTGAAATGAGCATGAAGGGCAATGACGGAAAGTTGGTTCCGTACGCGTATTGCGATATTTACACGTTCAAGGACGGCAAGATCGCGAAGTTTCTTACGTTCATGAACAAAACGCAAGCCGAGCCAGAGAAACAAAGTACAGCCAAGGCCTGAACGGCCGATCAAGACGAACAAATTACCGCTAAGTGAGACTAGCTATCCTTTCGCGGCGACGGTGACGAAGAAACTTAACTAATTCTTCTTCACCGTCTTTTTTGTGGGATTCGGCTTGGCTGTCGCTGCTGATTTTTGCGGAGGCAGCAGAGTAAGGGATTCGAGAGTTTAAGTTTGGCCAAGATCGTCTGCGTCTATTTTGATGTCGGTATTAACCTCAAACCAACGCCAACGTGTATTCCGCCGTTTCGATCTTTAGGATCAGCGGGCAGAGCGGGTCGTCTAATATTTGTACTTTGGTTAGCAGATCGTCGGCGTGGTAATGAAGTACCTTGATGTTTTTGTCAGTGTATGTTCCGCTTGAGGCAGAGAATTGTATGAAGTACGTAAGACGTTTGACGCCGCTTCCGAGATCTAGACTTATCTCCTTCTTGTCCTTCATTCCTTTGTGCAGCTTCTGACTAAGGATGAACGCGATCTCATTGTCCGGAGCGATCGCCGTCTTGGCCGCGAAGAAGTTAATGAACTTGTTCGCCGAAGACAAAGCTGCGTCGGTAATTACCAGCTTCGCTGATTGTTCTTTCTTAGTGCTTTCTTTCCATTTAAACGCTAGTTTGCCGCCGTCTTCGATAAATTCAATTTGGTAACGCAGAACCTCGTTCGTCTTTTTATTGGTGAAGATATAAGTGAGTGGCTTGTTTTCTAAGTAATCGTATTTTCCGTTCAGCGTCTCGCGCAATTGCGTCGCGATCCCGTCGATAGGGAATTTTGATTCGCCAACGGCTGGAGTGATCTTAGCCACGCCCGGAGTGTTTATTAAAGCGCCATCTTTCCAAGTGCCTTCCTGCGTCGTATTTGTAGCTTTATAATAGAATTTCCCGTAACCGTTTGCTTTACCGTTATTAAATTCTCCGGTATATGTGTCGCCGTTGGCATATCTCCGCGTACCTCTGCCAGTTATTTCGCCCATAGAAAACTGGCCGCTGTAAACGTCGCCGTTTTTGAATGTATAAGTTCCTTGTCCTATTCTAAAACCATTAACGAAATCGCCTTCGTAAATACCAGAATTTGGGTAGACTATTTTGCCTTTTCCATTAACACAATCGCCGGAAACGCATTGGTTTGCAGTTGGCGGCGTTGAAGTCGCGGCTTTGGTATCAACAAAAACGCCGTCTTTCCAAGTGCCTTCCCGCAAGGCCATGGTTGCCTTAATATATTCTTTCCCGTAACCGTTCTGCTTATCGTTTTTCCACTCTCCCGTGTAAAGATCACCATTTTTGAGTGTTACCGTGCCTTGCCCTTCTCTTTTACCATTAACGAAATTGCCTTCGTAGGAATAGTCATCCTCTGAAAGTAAGAAGTTTTGTTGAAGTTTCCCGGAACCGTTATATTCATCATTCTTCCATTGTCCGGTATATGACGAACCGAGAATTTCAGTCTGTGTTCCTTGTCCTTCTCTTTTGCCATTAACCCAATCTCCTTCGTAAGTATCGCCGATGGCATACTTTTTTTTGCCTTTACCATTTACGCAATTGCCCGATACACATAGATCGACGAATTCATTCCCAAAATCCGGGCAACCTTTGTTTTCTTTTGTCCCTTTCTTAATGGGACAAAGGTCTTGACTGTCCACTACACCATCACCGTCAGCATCGCCCTCTTGAGCAAACGTCGGTGTGAATAAAACCATCATTAGGAACAATATCGCAACAATGGATAACTTTAAGGTTTTCATATTTTTTAGAATATTAGCAAAAGTTGATGCGGTTGAAAAATTCTTTTGGTATGGCTTTTGTTTCCCGAACCGCTATTCTAACGGCTTCGGCATATTTTCATTACTCTATTCCCGCTTCAACCAAGGTCGCGTGATCTTTACAACGTTGAAATAGTTGCTTTGTTGTGGCTTGACGTCCCGGTTACTTTTTCTTGATCGGTTTCTTTGCCGGCTTTGGCTTTGTTTTCGGGGCAGATGTAAGAGGAGGCAGCAGACTGATGGATTCGAGGGTTTGGGTGAAGAATGTGCGGACCTCTTCGGGTTTGATGTCGGTAGGGAAGACGGCGGCGAGCATTAGGACGGTGTCGCCGAGGACCACAGTTTGGTACAGTGTGCGATCGGTGTTGTTGGGTTTTGGCGTGGTGTAGATCCAGCTAATGGTCGGCAAGAGTTTGGTGGGGAAGAGGTTGTTTGTTAGGTTCGCGACCTTGACGAAACTCTCGCCTTTTTGCAGATCAATTAACTTCGCTTTCCAAGCCTTTTCCTGTGCCGCGATGTCCCAGTCGCGATGAGCCGCGAGCGTTTCGGCTTCGGTATAGGTCTTCTTTTTGTCCAGAAACGTAGATGTTTTGACGAAGTAGATCACCGCAACTCCCGTATCCGTCGAGATCACCAAACTTCCATCATCATCCTGCTGACCGCTCGGATTCTTGCCCGGAACAAGAAACGAGAACGCCTGAGCCTTACTATTATTCAGGACCATCATCCCTTTCTCCGTCTTGACGGTCGTAAAATCGGGCGCGTTCTGTGCCGCGCTAGGCAAAGTGAGACCGAGAAGTATTGCGATCGCGAGAATTAAAATTTTCATTATCTTACTTTTGGATTTGTAATGTCGTTGGTTCAGATCGTTTAGTTCGAACAAGACCAGTTCTACACGTAAAACAGTTTAGGGGACAAGATGTCTTTGGTTTCGGCTTCGTTAAAATCCAGTGTTTTTAATTTATCTGTGACAAATTTCCGCAACGGATAACTGTTACTCCGATGCATAGTTTTAAGTAGTGCTTTGCGAGTATTTCTGACGCTCGTTGAAGTTCCCGCGTCGCTGGTTGCGGCCTCAAAATCAGCGTAAATCTGCTTTGCGGAAGCCTCGTCGTTTCTGGTATTGACTGCCGTCTCCATCTTGCTGACAAAAGGCTCGCAGACTTTTTGCCATTCTGCTTCTGGTTTTACAGTCTTCGTCGGCGAATGGCCGAGTAAAACGCCGTCTTTCCAAGTGCCTTCCTGCGTAGTACTTGCTGCTTTATCATAGAATTTGCCGTAACCGTTCTGTTTGTTGTCTTTCCATTCACCAATGTAATAACTGCCGTTTTTAGCGGTATAAGTTCCTTGTCCTTCTTTCTTGCCATAAACGAACTCCCCTTCATAAATATCGCCATCAGGAAATGTAGATTTGCCTTTACCATTTCTTTTGTCATCAACCCAATTTCCATCGTAAATTTCGCCACTCGGAAATATAAGTTTGCCTCTGCCGTTGTATCTATTAGTGGCAAACTGACCGATATAGATTTCGCCGTTCTTGGCAGTATAAATTCCTTGCCCTTCTTTCTTGTTATTAACCCAATCGCCTTCGTAAGTGTTGCCGCTGGCATATTTAATTTTGCCTTTGCCGTTGTATTTGCCGCCCGCAAATTGACCGCTGTAAACATCACCTTTTTTGAAGGTATAAGTTCCTTGTCCCTCTATGTTGTCGTTAACCCAATCGCCTTCATAAATATTTCCGTTGAGAAATGTAGATTTTCCTTTGCCCATGCGGACGTTAGCCGCAAATTGACCGATATAAATTTCTCCGCCTTTGAAGGTGTACGTTCCGCTCCCTTCTTTTTTGCCATTGACGAAATCGCCTTCATACACACTGCCATCGGAGTGGATAAATTTGCCTTTGCCGTTGCCCTGACCATTGACGAAATTTCCTTCATACACACCGCCGTTAGGAAAGACAAATTTCCCGTAGCCGTTACTGCAATTGCCGGAAACGCACTTGTTTGAACCTGTTGTCGGCGTCGTGATGCCGATGCTGTTTGAAACTGCTGATGACTGCTGACGGGCAGTTGCCAGATAGCCGCGAACGAGTTCCGCGTTCGGTGAATTCGGTGCAATTTGCAGAAAGTTTTCCCAATCGGCAGCGGCTTTGTCGTTTTGGTTCAGTTTGCTGTAAACTCTGCCGCGACTGAGATAAGCGTTTGAAAAATTGGGAACTAGGCGAATTGCTTCGGTGAAATCGGCGAGGGCTAATTCCGGCTTATTGTAAATGTAATAAAGCCCGCCGCGACTTTCAAACGCATCGGCGTAATCAGGCTTCAGCCGGATCGCATTGGCGTAATCGGCGATCGCCAGATCGTATTCAAAGTTGTTGCCGTAAAGCCGCGCCCGGTTTGCATAGGCCGCCGCAAACTCCGGGTCGAGAGCAATCGCTTTGCCGTATTCGTTGATGGCGGCTTGCCATTCGAGTTTTTTGATAAATCTATCCGCCGCCTGAAAAGCCGCCCACGCTTCTTTATTTTCGCCTTCTTTCTTTCTGATCGAATTAACGGCAGCCGGAGTGATGCCTAGGGCTTTTATTTTGGAAAGATTGGCGGCGAAATTCTGATTTTGCGGATCGAGTTCAATGGCTTTGGATATGTCGGCAATCGCTTCGGCGATCTTACCGATTTTGTATTGACAAGTACCGCGATTGTTGTAGCTCGCCGCCGATTTCGGGTTGAGTTCAATTGATTTAGTCTGATCGGCAATTGCCTCGACACATTTATTGAGTGAACTGTATGCACTTCCGCGATGAAAATAGCTTTCCGCAGATTTCGAGTTAAGTTCTATTACTTTGGAAAAATCGGCAATTGCTTCTGTTGCCTTGCCCAATCTGCTGTAAATTCTGCCACGTTCATAATAAGCCGAAAAATACTGCGGATTGATTTCACCGGCTTTTGTATAATCGGAAATCGCTCCTTCCAAATCTTTAAGACTCGACTTTCCGGCGGCACGATTCATATATGCTTTCTGCGATTTCGGATCAATTTCAATCATACGGCTGAAATCGTCAATCGCTCCCTGCTCGTCTTTTCTGTATCTTTTGACCAGACCGCGAACATTTAACGCCGCCGCATTTTTTGAGTTCAAGACAAGTGCTTTTTCCGCATCGGCAAGGGCGGAATTAATCTCGGCATCGGATAGGAGGGTGGCTGTGCCGGATTTGGTCAAACCGCTGCCTTTCAGGTAGTAACATCTTGAACGCTCGGCGTAAAAACCGTCGTTGTTCGGTTCGCTGGCGATCAATGCGGAATATTCTTTGATACAGCTATTAAATTCACCTTTGGCAAAATCGCTCTTGGCGGCAGGCGAGAGTCTTTCGCCCGGTTGAGCAAAACTAATCGTTGCGACAACGGTTAAGAGGAGACTAGCCGAGAAAAAGTGTTGGACGATTTGGATGGATTTGAATTCGCTAAGCATAATAATTAGAAATATTCCCGGCCTTTTCCGGTACTACGGGAAAATGTGAACGAATTATATTTCGAGCAAGTTAAGCTACGGTTAGTTGCTTGAAACTTCGGGCAAGAACGAATCTAGACATAATACAAACGGGGGGATAAGATTTCTTTTTTTTCTTCTTCATTGAAATTGAGAGTTTCCAATTTCTCTCTAACAAATTTTATCAAAGGATAACTATTACTCTGGTGCATTGTTTTGAGCAGGGATTTGCGAGAATTTCTGACGCTCGTCGACGTTCCGGCGTCCTTGGTCGCTGCGTCAAAATCGGCGTAGATCTTAATAGCGGAAGCATCATCTTTTTTTGTATTGACGGCAGCCTCCATCTTGCTAACAAAAGGCTCGCAGACTTTTTTCCATTCCGCTTCGGTTTTTGATGTTTTGATCGGAGGGCTGGTAAGTTGTAACTTATACTCCGCCGTTTCAATCCCAACGATCAACGGGCAAGTCGGGTCATCCAAAATCTCGATCTTTGTCTTGATATCATCGGCTTGCAAATAAAGTAACTTCAAATTCTTGCTCGTATAAAGTCCAGTTATGGCCGTTAGATTATAGTTAAAAGACATCCTTTGCGGGCCTTTTCCCAAATCTAAACTTATTTCATTGCTCGCTTTTAACTGTTTGTAAAGGGTCTGGCTCAGAATGAAAGCAATTTCTTTGTCGGGCGAGAGTGCGGTTTTGGTGGAGAAAAAATTGACGTACCTGCCTGCCGAAACCAATGCACCATCGGTGATCACCAGCTTCTCGGATTGCTCATTTTTTGTAGTTTCTTTCCACCTGAACGCCAGTTTTCCGCCATCGCTAATGAATTCGATCTTGTAAAATAAAGTTTCGGCCGGCTTTTTCAGCGTCACTTTATAAACCAGCGGCCTATCTTCCAGATTATCAAACTTCCCGTTGAGCGTGTCCCGTAAGAGTACTGCGGTTTCGCTGACATCAGCTATCGAATTGGTAGCTGTTGAACTAGCGGCGGCGACGAAAGCATCGTCTTTCCAATTGCCCTCCCGCGTGGTATTTGTTGCTTTCGTGTAGGATTTCCCGTAACCGTTTCGCTTACCGTTTTTCCATTCTCCGGTGTAATAATCACCATTTTTAGAGGTCTCAGTTCCTTGTCCTTCATATTCGCCGTTAACGAAATTGCCTTCGTAAATATCGTCACTGTAGAGTGATCTTTCAAGTTTGCCTTTGCCGTTGTATTGGTCATTAGAAAAATGCCCGTTGTAAACGTTATCAAATATTCCTTTCTCTTTTCCTTGACCTTCTTTTTTCCCGTCAACGAAATCGCCTTCATAAATGTAGCCGACGATGCTTTCGAATTTGCCTTTACCGTTATATTTATTATTGGCAAACTGCCCGGTATAAACATCACCATTTTCGGATGTAAAAGTTCCTCGTCCTGCTCTTTTGCCATTAACGAAATCGCCTTCGTAAATGTCGCCATTGACATAAACATATTTACCTTTGCCATTTGGGAAATCATTGGCATACTGTCCGGTGTAAATCTCTCCATTTTTTAATTTTAATATACCTTGTCCCTCTCTCTCGCCATTGACGAAATCGCCTTCGTAAATATTGCCACTGACATAAACTTTCTTACCTTTACCGTTGACACAGTTGCCGGATACGCATATGGTTGGACCTGTCGGCGGTTGTTGGGCGAAAAGGTTAG
>JAYSZT010000136.1:0-21063 GCA_043737915.1 Acidobacteriota bacterium | reverse complement strand
GCGAACACGCTGTGATATTCACTATCTCATACGATTTTGGACGGAAATTAATTGGTGATCGCGGTACGAAAAGCTCACCGGAACCGGATGTTTTTATCGCCCAATTCGACACGGTGATCGTCCACGACTACGATACCGGCGTTACTTTCATTTCGGGTAATCCGGATAAATTCGACTCGATCCTCGGCGATCTGAAAACGGGATGTTCATTGAATGGTCTAAATTCAGAAAGTAGGTCGGAAGTGATTTCCGATCTATCAAAGGACGAATACCTCGCGGCGATCGAGATCATCAAAGAAAATATCCGTGAAGGTAATACATATCAGACAAACCTGACGCAAAAATTGACGGCGGAGCTGCCTGCCGAATTAACGCCGGAAATTATCTTTCAACGTTTGCGGAATGATCATGCCGCACCATTCGCGGCATTCATTCCTCGACGTGATTCGACGGTTGTTTCGGCGTCGCCCGAGAGATTTTTTAAGGTCGAACGAAATTCCGAGACTCAGACACGCCGGATCACGACTTCGCCGATCAAAGGCACACGGCCCAGAGGGAAGACTAAAAAAGAGGACGAAAGTCTGCGTCTCGATCTGCTCAGCAGCCCGAAAGATCGAGCTGAGAATACGATGATCGTTGATTTGCTTCGCAACGATCTCGGCCGCGTCTGCGAATACGGGAGCGTCAAGGTCGAAAAACTTTGCGAGGTTGAGGAACATCCGACTCTCTTTCACCTTGTCTCGACGGTTAGCGGAACGCTTCGCGACGAGACGAAACCGTCCGATATCCTAAATGCGTTATTTCCCTGCGGGTCGATCACCGGTGCTCCGAAAATAAGCACGATGTCGATCATCGACGAGATCGAACCGTCGGATCGCGGACTGTCGATGGGAGCGATCGGATGTTATATCCCGCCCGGTACTTTCGGGCTCAGCGAAATGCTCGATCTGAATGTTGCGATCCGGACGATGGTCATTCGCGGCAGCACAGCCACATTCAACGTCGGCGGCGGCATCGTCATCGATAGCGATTCGCAAAGCGAATACGACGAATCTCTGACAAAAGCCAAAGCCTTGCTCACCGCGATCAACGGGAACAAATTTTAGAAATTGGTGTCTAACCCTTTAGATCTAAACCGAAAAGGAGAAACACCAATGAACCAACCAACCATCAATGTCACGCCGCTGATCGACGTTCTGCTCGTTTTGATAATCATATTTATGGTCGTCACGCCGCTGAAACCGAGCGGTTTCAAAACTCGTGTACCGGCAGAGTCGAAAACAGATGTAAATGTCGGACCAAACCCGGACACGCTGGTCGCTGTGGTTGAAAGCGACGGATCGCTTCGTTTGAACAAAGAAACAGACCTTGGAACAACGGCTGATACCGGAAAGCTGAGCGAACGCCTACGTGCTGTCTTCGCAGAAAGGCTCGCGAATGGTTCGGTCACCGGCAACTTCGTCGATGATCCGGAACGGCCGATCAGCGACCGGATCGAACGAACGGTTTTTATCAAAGCCCCGCGAGCGACCGGCTACGGTGAGGTTGCAAAGGTCGTCGATGCCGTGAAATCAGCCGGAGCTTATCCCATAAGTCTCCAGATCGACGATCTGCAATAGTAGGTTCAAAACGTTTCGGTGTTATAGTATCGAGAGCCGGTAAATTTACGTTTCCGGTTTTCGTTCGTTACCTCTCCAAAATAATTTTCCGTGTAGATGGCGAATTACTACGACGTTCTGAAAGTTTCACCGAAGGCATCCGGGCCCGAGATCAAGTCGGCCTATCGCCGTTTGGCGCGTAAACTTCACCCCGACCGTAATAACGGATCTGAGGAAACTGCACTTAAATTTGCCGCGATCGCTGAGGCTTACGAAGTTCTCGGCAACGCAAAAGAGCGTGTGCGATACGATCAACGCATCCTCGACGCCCAGTACAGCGGGAACGGTGATTCCGTATTTACCTCGACCAATCGCCACGCCCAACGTTGGCGGCAAATGGTTTACGAAAAGCGGTATAACGACATCATCGACCGGATGATCGCCGAGGAACGGCTCGAGACGATGGCGTTTCAGCGGGCGGTGTATCCGCTCGTCGGTATGTTTGTCACGGCCGTCCTCTGCACCGCCCTCAAACCGAAGATCTTCATCTCATCCGGAGTTCTCGGTCAGATAATTATCGTTGTGCTCTTCATCGCCGGCGTTATTCATGTCGTTGGCCGCGTCAGAGACGGATTTATTCGGTATACCGAACACGGCGACGACATTCACGAATCGATCCTCGACGACAACGAACGCAAGAACAAACCATATTCACGCGGTGCCGCCGCCGGTGCTCTGATCGCTGGTTTTATTGCCTGTCTCGGCCTCGGGTACGCGATCGGCACGCAGTTCGAATCGCTCGCGCGGTTGATGCCCCAGATGTTTTCGAAGACTTTCGAACCGGAGTTCTTTTTGTATCCGCCGATCGTTACGCTTTTCGTCGATATGATGCACTACTTCGCAGAGCGATTCGAGAAGCGATGACAGGCGTAACGCGGTTGACAAATGCACATTCACTCTATAAACTTTGGAGTTTGTCTTAACTGACTAGGAAAAAAAGATGGCAAATCATAAATCAGCATTAAAAAGAGTTCGTCAGAACGAGAAACGAAAAGATATTAACCGTAGCAATCGCAGCAAGCTTCGTACGTCGATCAAAAAGCTTCGAGCCGCAGTTGTCGGGCAGGACAAGACGGTCAGTAGCGAACTTTTGCTTTCATCCGTCTCGCTCATCGACAAAGCCGTGAATAAAGGTATCATTCACCGCAACACCGCGGCTCGTCACAAATCGCGTCTGACGAAACACGTTAACGCGATCGCGTAACGCAGCAGGGCTCACGACAAAACTCGCTATCTATATCAAGAAGCAAGCCATACACTGGTTTGCTTCTTTTTTTGTTACAATTTCGAGTGGATGACGACGCAGCGACAATTCAAATATTTTGATCTCATAATGGCCGCATTTGTTGCGGTTTTGCTCTGTTCGAATCTGATCGGCGTGCACAAGGTCTCATCCGTAAACCTGCCTTTCTATGGCGAGTATATTTACGGCACGGGCGTTTTATTTTTCCCGCTCAGCTACCTTTTCGGCGACATCCTGACCGAGGTTTACGGGTACGCTCGCTCCAGAAAAGTGATCTGGGCCGGATTCGGAGCCTTGATATTCGCATCGCTTATGGCATGGGCGGTCACATCGCTACCTGCGGCGAGAACGATGTCCCCGGAATCGCAAGCGGCCGTCAACCTAATATTCGGCCAAACCTGGCGGATCGTCGCGGCGTCATTGATCGCGTTTTGGGCCGGAGAATTCGTCAATTCGTTCGTCCTCGCAAAGATGAAGCTGCTCACCTCCGGAAAATATCTCTGGACACGAACCGTCGGCTCGACCTTCGCCGGCGAAGCAGTCGACAGTCTAATATTTTACCCGCTCGCCTTTCTCGGCACCTGGCCGAACGAACAGGTTATCAGCGTAATGATCGGCAACTATTTGCTCAAAGTTCTCTGGGAAGTCGTCGCAACCCCTGTCACGTACAAAGTCATCGCCTTCCTAAAGAAAGCCGAACACGAAGATTTTTACGATCGCGAAACTAATTTTAATCCTTTTACACTGAACAATTGATTTTCGGTAGGCGATGAAATTAAATCTCCACACGCCAATAATCGAACTCGACAAGCACGGCATCGCGAAGTTGTCGGCCGCGATGGCAAAAAAACTCGCGGTTGCTCTCGCCGGAACTTGTTCGAAAACTGACGTGACTTCAGTGACGGTCGAAGATCTACTCAATTATTTACCTGCCCGTTACGAGGACCGCTCAAAATTCATCTCAGTGGATCAACTCGAGGACGGAATGGATGCCGCCGTCGAGATATTCGTGCGAAATTCTGCCGGAACGCAGGTTGGCCGCAACCGCGATCCGCGAAAACCGCCGCTTTTTATTTTCGAGATCACGGGCGGTGATGCCCAGCGTCAGATGAAGCCGGTGAAGGTTAAATGGTTCGTCTCAGGCAGGAACGCAGGCGACATCGTCCATTGGTATGCCGACCGTTTCTGTCGGGGCACGCGCCTCGTCGCTTACGGCACGTGGGAAGAAGACGATCGCGGAAACTTCTCACTCAAAGTCGCCAAACCTGACGAGATTGAAATTCTACCCGAGTCCGAACCACCTGCGGTATCTGGTGGTTTAACGCAACCCACACTCTCACCTGAGATGCCTAATAGACGAGTTCAACCACCTGCTAACGCAATTGATTCTGACTCAGATGACGAAGAAAACGTCTCCGATCCGTCGCTTTCCACCATCCACACCGGCAAAGTTCCGATCTATCGCAAACTCGGGGCATTCCAAACAAAACGGCTTCGCGAAATCTTTCACAGCGTTATCGCAGCGATCGATCTGGAAACGATTCCCGATACAATGCCCGCCGATATACTCAAAAAGAATGAACTTATTCCCAGAAGTCAGGCGATCGCCGAGCTTCACTTCCCGACTGACGACACATCTATCGCCGATTACGAGATGTTTCGCAGCCGGGCACAGAGGCGTCTGATATTCGATGAATTCTTCTGGCTGTCGTTCTCGATGCAGCTTCTTCGCGGTGAACGTCAAAAGGAACCGAAAGGCACTGTGATCGAAATTTCGGACGCGACTAAAGAGCGTCTGAGACAGTTTCTGCCGTTCGAACTGACAAAAGCCCAGAAAAAGGTCGTTGGCGAGATCTTCGCCGATCTCAAATCCGACGCACCGATGAACCGTCTCATCCAGGGCGACGTCGGCAGCGGCAAAACGATCGTCGCCTTTCTCGCGATCTATGCGGCGATGGAGAACGGCTATCAGACGGCCCTGATGGCACCGACCGAAATTCTCGCGGACCAGCACATTCGTAACGCAAAACGGCTGTTCGACGGCACCGGTTATCGCGTCGAAATCCTCATAGGCAGTACCAAAGCCGCTCAGAAACGAAAGATTCACGAAGACCTCGCAAACGGAGAGATCGATCTCATTATCGGCACGCAGGCGATAATTCAAGACGCAGTAAAATTTTCCAAACTCGGGCTGGCAGTTATCGATGAGCAGCACCGTTTCGGCGTGATGCAGCGTGCTCAATTAAAGACCAGCGGACACAACCCCGATATTTTGGTGATGACGGCAACGCCGATTCCCCGCAGCCTGGCGATGACCGTTTACGGCGATCTCGACGTCTCGGTCATCGACGAACTCCCATCCGGCCGCACTCCGATCAAAACTACCGTCGTCGGTGAAGACAAACGCACGGGCGTCTATCGAGGTATCGATCGTGAAGTGAAGCTTGGTCGGCAGGTTTACGTTGTTTATCCGCTGATCGAGGAGTCGGCCAATCCCGATCTGAAAGCAGCAACGCTGATGTACGATGACATTCGCACCAATATTTTCCCGCAATATACAGTCGGTCTGCTGCACGGAAAAATGAAGTCGGCAGATAAAGAAGCGATTATGGCCGAATTTGTCGCCGGTCGTCTCGACATACTTGTTTCAACTACCGTGATAGAGGTCGGCGTCGATGTGCCGAACGCTTCGCTGATGATCATCGAACACGCCGAACGCTTCGGGCTTTCCCAGCTTCATCAGCTTCGCGGCCGTGTCGGACGGGGTGCCGATCAAAGCTTTTGCGTATTGCTGGCCGGTTTCAAACGAACTGCCGTTGCCAAGGAACGCCTCGGAATCATGGAGGAATCTTCCGACGGATTTAAGATCGCGGAAAAAGATCTCGAACTTCGCGGACAGGGCGAGATTCTCGGAACGCGGCAGTCAGGCATTCAAAACTTCAAGCTCGGTGACATAATTCGCGATCTCGATATTCTAATCGCCGCCCGCACCGATGCCGAGGAATATCTCACTCAACGCCGCCTATCTCCCGAAACATCGGCGATGGTAAAGATCGCCCGAGCCGACAAAAATGTCAGACTTGGCAACATCGGTTAGCCTTTCGAGGATCAGTTTTCGCTCGCAATTGCCCGCTCGACGACTATCTCCTAAACTGGGTAAGAAGGTTTGACGCAAGGACGCGAAGTGGCGAAGACGCAACGATCTGGCGGTTAAAATCAGAGTTGCCCTGTTTTAACGTCAATTTTTACTTTTTGCGTCTTTGCTCCTTGGCGGCATTGCGTTAAAAAAGTCTCTTATGCGCATCATCTCCGGCATATATCGCGGCCGCGTCCTAAGGGGGCCGTCAGACAACAAGACACGGCCGACATCTGACCGCCTGCGCGAGACACTGTTTAATATCATCGCTCCACTCATCGACGATGAAACGCGTTTTCTCGATCTTTGTGCCGGCACCGGAGCGATCGGGATCGAATCGCTTTCACGCGGGGCGGCATTCGTAACGTTTGTCGATAAATCAAAGCGATCGTGCGCCCTGATCGAGGAAAATCTCGATAAACTCGACGTCCCGGAATCTCAAACCGAACTGCTCGGTCTCGACGCCGACAATTTTACCGGGCGCGAACACAAACTCGGCTGGGACATCGCCTATTTCGATCCGCCTTACGATGCCGACTATTCGATCGTGATGCACGAGTTCGGATACAACAAAACGCTGCTCAACGAAGGCGGATTGTTCATCGTCGAGCACCACACGAAGAAAACGGTTCCCGATGAGGTCGGCTCGCTCCGGCGTTGGCGGATCTTGAAACAGGGCGAGGCATCACTCAGTTTTTACGAACGCGGCTGACCAATGAAAACGATCTTAATATGGCTTTTGCTCTGTCTGATCTGGGGCACGACGTGGATCTTTATCAAGGTCGGGCTCGAGGACCTGCCGCCACTCGCCTTTGCGTCCGCCAGATTTTTGCTCGGCGTTGCGATCCTTTTTGTCGTGATCCGTGTTCAAAAGATCGAGATGCCGAAAACATGGAAGCAGTGGCGACTGATCGCCCTGACCGGCGTTCTGCAATTCTCGGTAAACTACAGCACCGTTTTCTGGGCTGAGCAGCACATCACGTCGGGCCTCGCGGCGGTTCTGCAGGCGACGATCACTGTTTTCGGCCTCGTTTTGGCTTGGTTTTTCCTGCCGAATGAACGCATCACGAAGCTAAAGATTTTCGCCGTTCTTCTTGGCATCGTCGGCGTCGCTGTGATCTTCATCGACCAACTGAAAGTGCAGAGTTATATTGCGTTCTTAGCCTGCGTCGGCATCGTGATCGGTTCGTATGCGGCGGCCCAGGCATCTATTCTGGTCAAGTCGAAAGCCGGCGGCATCCATCCGGCGTCTTTGTTGTTCTGTCAGATGATCTGCGGACTGCCGGCGATCGTAATTTACAGTTTGGTCGCGGAAGGCAACCCGCTGAACTATAACTGGAGTCTACAAGCAATTATTTGTGTCCTTTACCTGACGATCGCCGGAACGGTGGCGGCTTTTTGGCTTTATTATTGGCTTTTGGGTAAAATTGAATCGACGAAAGCAATGATGATCTCGCTCGTCACGCCGCTGATCGCGGTCGTCATCGGAGCGGTAGTTCTCGGCGAAAGCCTGCCGGCACAGACCGGCATCGGCGGCCTGCTGATCATCGGAAGTATCGGGCTGATCGTATTCCGAAAAGGCATTTTCAACGCAAAGCCGCAAAGTAGCGAAGACGCAAAGTAATTTCTTAGCTTTGCGTCTCTGCATCTTCGCGGCTTTGCGATAAAATCCACCTATGCAATTCACTTTCACAACATCTGGCGAGTCTCATGGTAAAGCACTAGTCGCAATCGTCGAAGGGATACCTGCCGGGCTCGAGATAGACGTTGCCGGCATCAACAAAGAACTCTGGCGTCGGCAGCAGGGCTATGGCCGCGGCGGGCGGATGAAGATCGAGACGGATACCGTCGAGATCCTTTCCGGCGTGCGGCACGGCAAGGCACTCGGTTCGCCGATCGCGTTGATGATCAAGAACGATGATTTCGTTCATTGGACCGAAGTGATGTCGTCCGAGGTTCTCGAAACTCAACCTAAGAATCCGCGTCTCGTCACTCGCCCACGTCCCGGGCACGCCGACTTGCCTGGCGGGCAGAAGTATCAGACGCGTGACCTTCGCGACATTCTTGAGCGTGCGTCGGCGAGAGAAACAGCGGCCCGCGTCGCTTGCGGGGCGATCGCCAAACAATTGCTCGCGGCATTCGGCATAGACGTTCGGAGCCACGTTGTGAAGCTTGGGAGCCTTCCCGAAACGCCGCTAGAGCGCACTTGGGACGAGATACTAGGGATCCCGACCGATTCGCCGCTCAACTGTGCCGACGAAGCCATCCAAACCCAAATGATCGCCCTTATTGATCAAACGAAGGCCGACGGCGACACGCTCGGCGGTGTTTTTGAAGTTGTCGCAAAAGGTTTGCCGCCCGGTTTGGGTTCGCACACTTCGTGGGAAGACAAACTCGACGGCCGCATCGCCCGGGCGATAATGTCGATCCACGCCATCAAGGCCGTCGAGATCGGCGAAGGCGTCGTCAATGCCGGCCGGCCGGGTTCGGAGGTGCACGACGAGATCTTCCACAGCGACGGTGCGTTCTCACGCCCGACAAATCGTGCGGGCGGGCTCGAGGGCGGGATCACTAACGGCGAAGAGCTTCGCGTTCGAGGCTATAAAAAGCCGATCGCGACGCTTCGCACACCGCTCCACTCGGTTGATATCGACACCAAGGAAGAAAACCTCGCTGCGTTCGAAAGATCGGACGTCACCGCAGTTCCCGCCGCCGGCGTTATCGGCGAAGCGATGCTCGCCATCGTCCTCGCCAACTCAATGCGAGAGAAATTCGGCGGTGATTCGATCAGTGAAATGAAGCGGAACTACGACAGCTACCTTTCGTCTGTCGCGAATTATTGAAATTAAATATCGTTCGATGGGAACTTTTTCCGGTCTCAGGCATCCAACATTTCAAAATCCGATCTCACAGGAAAACTTAAAATATGAAAAGATCTCTCATCGCCTCGTTCATTCTTCTGATACTAGCTTTTACGGCCTTCGGACAGAAGCTGGGCAAGCCAACGCTGACCCCTTCGCCGCTCACACCGGCTCAAGAAAAGACGCTTCAGGAAGGCGTTGTACTGCACGACGCAAAAAACTTCGTCGATGCGATCGCGAAATATCGTTCGATACTTGCAGAGAATCCAAACGCGACCGGAGCGATGTATGAGTTGGCATATTCCCTTAACGATAAGGGCGACAAGCTCGAGGCGATGGAACTCGCCAACAAAGGCACGAGATACATTTCGGACGAATTGCCTTTGTTCTACTTGCTGATGGCTAACAATCTCGACGATCTGGGTAAATCAGATGACGCGATAAAGATCTATCAAGATGGGATCAAACATCTTGAGGACAAGGCGTTCGCGGGTTACCGGGCGAGCTTGCAATACAATCTTGGCGTAACGTACGTGAAGCTCAAAAAGTATTTAGAGGCACGTGCAGCTCTGAAATCTGCCGTCGAAAATAATTTTGCATACGCCAGCCCGCATTTTCTTCTCTCGATGGTCTATAACGGCACAAAATATAAGATCCCCGCCTTTCTCGCGGCGGCCCGATTCGTCTCATTGGAATACAACAGTCAGAGAACGGCGAGTTCGGCGAGATTATTGACAGAAATTCTAAAGCCTGCGTCCAAAGATCCGAAGACAGGCAATATACAGATCTTTCTGAACATGGACGCGCCGAAAGATGAAGGTGATTTTGGTATTTTTGATCTTCTGCTCGGAACGCTGACGACTGTAAAAGGCGATGAAGATAAAAACAAAACGGATAATGAAATGTTCGTCGATGCGATCGG
Organism: Acidobacteriota bacterium; assembly: GCA_043737915.1. Taxonomy (GTDB): domain Bacteria; phylum Acidobacteriota; class Blastocatellia; order Pyrinomonadales; family Pyrinomonadaceae; genus OLB17. The sequence goes on along the minus strand of JAYSZT010000136.1, from coordinate 11,243 downwards.
GACAGTTATCGCTCTTCTGAGCGAAGACAAAAAGATTAAATCAACTTTCGTCGGCAAAAATTATGTTCCTTTCATGGTGGAAATGAAAAAATTAGGACATGTCGAAGCTTTCGGGAATGTGGTGCTTTTTATCAACGACAACAATAATGCCGACGCCGCTAAATGGATAAAGGCAAACGATGCAAAGATAAGTGCATTCATCACGTGGGCAAAGGCTTATCGTCCCGCCGCTCAATGAAACTAAAAGTCACCGTCCTGTTAGCTTTACTTGCTCTGCCATTCGGTGGCTGCTCGGCCGTCGAACGGCCTGCCTCGAACATGACTGCTGCTCGCGAAGCGAAGAAAGAGAGAGCGGAGTTGCGGGCGAACATTAAAAAGATCGAGCCGTTCTTTTCTGTGATGGGAAAACCGGGGAATTCGGATTGGTTGGCTTCGCATAATGAGCCGGGGCAGACGTTCGCGGAGTATTTGGAGGCTGATCCGGTGCGGCCGACGGCTGAGCGAAGTAAAATTTACGTCTTGCCGTTCGGGACGTTCAACGCTAAGGAGCAGAAAATTATCGCGGTGACAGCGGCGTACCTCGGAACGTTCTACGATCTCGATGTTCAGGAGTTGCCGCAACGTTCTTTGATCGCCAGCTGGCCGAATGTCAGACAAAACAAGCTCTCGAAGACACGCCAGATCAAGACCGGACACATTCTCAACGATATTTTGAAGCCGATGTTGCCCGCAGACGCGGCCGCGTTGATCGCGTTCACGTCGGAAGACCTTTATCCGGATGAATCGATGAACTACGTGTTCGGGCAGGCGAGTTTGGAGAACCGCGTTGGGGTTTGGTCCTTGTCGCGGCTGGACGATAACACTGACGAACGAAACTTCCTGCTCAGGACGATGAAGATCGCGGCTCACGAGACGGGCCACATGTTCTCGATGCGTCACTGCACGAAGTACGAGTGCCTGATGAGCGGCACCAATCACCTCGACGAGACCGACCGCCGCCCCGTCGACGCCTGCCCCGAATGCACCGCCAAGATCTGCTGGCTTTCTGACGTTGACCAGGCAGAACGGTATGCAAAGCTCGCGGAATTTTGTAAAAAGAATGGTCTGGCGGGCGAAGCGGAAAAATTTCTGAAAAAGGTGAATGCGGTTCGTTGAACCATTCGAGCTCTTTACCGTAATATCAGTGTTAGTTAACACCGATACGAATATTGAACAAAATTTAAGGAGACTTTTCTTATGAAAAAATTACTACTCGTTTTTTCCGCGATCTTGATGTCGTTGGTTGCGATCACGACCGCTTCGGCTCAGGGAAACTCGAACGAGTCGCCAAAAACGGACGCACCAAAGCAAACCGAGGATAAAAAAGCCGCCGAAAGTCCATTGCTTAGCAAATGGGATGTCGTCATCTCGGCTCCGGGCCAGTCCTACGCGGGTGTTCTAAAACTCGAAAAGGCCGGTGATGCCTACATTGGCTCGGTTACAACAGAACTCGGCGAATCTCCACTGGGTAACATCAAGATCGACGGCGATTCTTTCACGGCAACCATCGTTGTTAATGCTATGGGAAATACCATTAATGGAACGATGTCTGGAAAGGTCAAGGATAACGTCCTCGCCGGCGATTTAGTGCTTGACGGTCTCGGAACTATTCCCTTTTCGGGGAAGAAGCCGTAGTCGATCAGGCGTTCGGATCATTGATCGATAAATGAAAAGAGCTGTCCCGAAGGCAGCTCTTTTCTAGTTTATGAAATATTACCTTCCAATGTCGCGTCGAAATTGCTTGCCTTCAAAGCTGATCATATCGGACGCAGCATAGGCGTTTGATAATGCTTCATTAAGATCGTTTCCAACGGACGTGACGCCGAGGACGCGGCCTCCGTTTGTGGTGATGTGGCCTGACGAATCGGTAGCGGTCCCGGCGTGAAAGACAACGGTTGACGGCTGTGAACCGGCCGCTTCGAGCCCTGAGATCGCGTCGCCGATGCGCGGCTTGGCAGGATAGCCTTTCGAGGCGAGCACAACGCACGCCGAGTTCCCGGCACGCCATTCTATCCGGAGCGAAGCCAAATTACCGTTGATCATCGCTTCGCAAATGTCGAACAGATCCGTTTCCAGCCTGATGAGGATCGACTGCGTCTCGGGATCTCCGAACCGCACGTTGTATTCGAGCAGCATCGGCCCGCCGGCAGTCATCATCAGCCCGAGGAACAGCACGCCGCGAAACGGCATACCTTCGCGAACGCATCCGTGGAGCGTCGGACGTATTATCGTATCGATAATGATCTGCATCTCGTCTGCGGTAAGCAACGCCTCGTCGGTGATCGTCCCCATCCCGCCGGTATTGGCCCCGGTGTCGCCTTCGCCGATCCGTTTGTGGTCGCGGGTCGGCGGCATCAGGGCAAAATCTTCCCCGTCCGCGAACATCAGCAGCGAAACTTCCTTGCCGACGAGGCATTCCTCGAGTACGATCTTGTCCGCAGCGGCACTTCCGACCAGCGTCGACATCTCGTTGATCGCCGCAATTGCCTCTGCCCGATTCCCCGCCATGACAACGCCTTTCCCGGCGGCCAATCCATCCGCTTTGACAACAATTGGCACGTCGGGCGGACCCAAATTACCGCTCTCGAGCTCCATTACAGCAAAAAATGACGAATGCGCAGAAACAAACTTCGCCGTCGGAATCCGGTTGCGGATCATAAACTCCTTGCCGAAGACTTTACTGGCCTCGAGTTGTGTCGCTTCCCTGTTCGGCCCGATCATCCGCAGCCCGCGTGACGCGAATTCATCCGCGATCCCAAGCGCGAGCGTCGTCTCGCCTCCGACGAACGTCAGGTCGATCGCGTTCTGGAGCGCAAAATTGACGAGGCCGTTGACGTCGTCCGGCTTGATGTTCACGCACCGAGCGATCGACGCGATTCCGGCATTGCCATTCGCGCAGTAAAGTTCCGTCACCCTCGGGCTAAGGCTAAACGAGCGGCAGATCGCGTGCTCACGACCGCCCGATCCGATTACTAAAACTTTCATACATTTATGTGAGGCAAAACCGCTTGGGCTTGACACTAATATTGCGATAGTTGTAATGTCAGGACATTCGAGCAACCTCTGACCAATGCGATTTAACAGTCAAACCACAACCGCAAACATCAGGTCGGTTGATTTAATTTACCGAATGCAAGCGATCATCACACGGGAGTATCTGGTATGTCCGATGGCAGCGTTGTAATGACCGGCGCAACTGCAAAAAATCTCACCGAACTCAACGATTCACACATTCTCTGCGTCGACTGTGATGAAGTTTTCGTCTGGACGGCTGGCGCACAGATGTTTTTTCTCGACAAAGATCTTCAAAATCCGCCGAAACGCTGCAAGGAATGCAAGAAGGCCAAGAACAAGCGTCTGGAAGCAATAGAACGGGCCAAAACTTTAGGCATTCGCCAGTCCGTCGAGGTCAAAGCCAAGTGTGCTCGTTGCTCGACGGTGACGACAGTTCCTTTTTATCCCTCGCAAGGCCGCCCGGTCTACTGCCGAGCCTGTTTCAATGAAAGAAAAATGATGACGAACGGCGTTGGCAAAAGCATTTAAGCTAGTTTAGCCTCCGACGTGAACGTTCGGCCTCAACTCCGGATCTTCCTCCGCCTGCCGCAGTATCTCACGAGTCACAGGTGCCGTGTCGCCTTCACCAAACAAAATGTACCGGGCAAGATAGATCAGCGGATTGCCTTCGCTCCATCCAAAATAGACGTGCGGAATCTTGCCGGTCTTGTCGCGAAGGTAAAGCAGAAAGGCAGCGATCGCATTCGGCACCGCCGGAGCTTGGGTCCGCAGTACCTTGTAACCGTCTACATCGACACCGCGAATCAAAAGCCTTCCTTTGAACTCGGACGCATCTCCCGTCTCGATCTCGTAGAAAATTATCTGATCTGACGAAGGAATATGATTGTCGACCCGTTTCTCGTGTTCCTTGAATCGATACTCGGTCATGTCACCCGTTTCGCGACGATTGGTGACGACTCGGATCTCGCCTTCGTCGTTAAGTTCGTCGATAAAAGCTCTCGCCGCGTCATCGAGTTCGATCTTGTCGATGCGAAGCTCTGTCGATCGCATTGCCCGCGAAATGAACGAAGCCGCAATGATGGCGAAGATGAACATCGACGCGATCTTGATGCCGTCCGGCCGCTCGATGATGTTTGCGATCGTCGTGTAAATAAATACCGCGGCGATACACCAGAATGCGAGCGTCCACTTGCTCTTACGCCGTCTCGCTGACAAAGACACAGCTATCGCTGCAGAGGACATCAAAACAAGCACACCGGTCGCGTATGCACCGCCCTGAGCATCAACATTCGCCTCGAAGAACCAAGTTACAGCGAAACATATTCCGGTGAATACCAGAACCAGCGGACGCGTCGCCCGCGACCACTCCGGAGCCATTCCGTAACGCGGCAGATAGCGTGGCACAATGTTCAGCAATCCGGCCATCGCCGACGCTCCGGCGAACCAAAGGATCATGATCGTACTGAGATCGTAGATCGTACCAAAAACATCACCGAGGTATGTATGAGCAATGAACGCCAGGGCACGTCCGTTGGCCTTACCGCCTTCGGTCGATACGGCTGCTGACGTTTGTTCGGGAGTGCAGGCACAATATTCAGGCGGGACGTGGACGACGGCTTCACTACCGCAATTGATGCGTGGGCAAAATTCCTCGCGAGGGATCAAAACACTCGTCACGAAGCTACTCGCGATCAGGAAGACGCTCATTATCAGAGCCGCCGAGGTGAGCAGTTTACGCGTGTTTCCGATGCGATTCGGACTCTTAACGAGCGGCATTACCGCAACGCCGGTCTCAAATCCGGAAAGCCCAAGGGCAAGTTTCGGAAAGCTTGTTATCGACAGCAACACGATCGCGAAAATACCTACGATCTGATAATTACCGAGCGACATCTTCGTCGCGAAAAGTGCGGTCCGCCAGTTCCCCATCAACTCCGGGTGCGTAACGACCTCATACATTCCCCGCCCGATCACCACAACGTTCAGCACAAGATACAAAAAGACCAACACGACCGCGATGCCGATCGCCTCTTTAAATCCCTTTAGAAAGACGACTCCGAGGAACGCAATGAGGGCAAGAGTAACGAGCACGGGATGGTCGAGAAACGGGAGATTCGAGTGAACGAATGGGTTCTCAAGAACGTGAGCCGTCGCATCCGCAGCTGAAAGCGTGATGGTTATGACGAAATCAGTTGCAACGAATCCGAGTAGAACGAGGACGAATAGTTTGCCCTTCCAACGCGATAGGAGCGATTCGAGCATCGCGATCGAACCTTCACCGTGCGGACTCTCTTTAGCAACGCGGCTATAGATCGGAAGTGCACCGAAAAGTGTGAGCAGAACCAGAATCAGAGTCGCAATAGGAGATAAAACGCCTGCTGCCAGAAACGCGATCCCGGGCTGATAACCAAGCGTTGAAAAGTAATCGACGCCCGTCAGACACATCACCTTCCACCAAGGATGTTGCTGATGTCGTCCCTCGGGCTCGGCCGGACCTTCCATTTCGGTCACGCCGCTGTAAAGCCATTTTTTGAACCAACCCGCTTCGTTCGATTTCATAGCTCCAAAAATTAAAAACACCGCCAAGCATATCGCTCGCAGTGTCTTATCCGACTATATCAATTGCCTAAGCTTTCGCTCACCGTCGAAGAAAATTGACCACATTCTAACGGAAGAGAACCTTTACCTTTTCGCTGAGTGCTGTTCACGTCGATTCGCCGAAAAACACTTCTCATAAAAAGTGTGAGGACGACGTCTCCCACTCCGTCGCCCTCGGTAGCCGCGGTTCCTCACAGACCGCAGCAGATGTCCACCGGGGTGGTGAACACCGTTGATTATACGAAAAGAAATGCGATTTGCAAATGCAAAGAAACTCTCGCACAAATTAATTTACGAATTATCGAAAGCGTGGATTCTAACGGGAGGAAACTGTGACTCCGCCGATGCGATAATCACGCTCGCCATCGGCCGAGATCGCGTAAACACTGTAGTCGCCGGCTGGAGTTTCGGGAGAAACTTTGAGCTCAAAACTAAATGCGGAAATACCGTCCGCGTAATCGACATCGGTGCCTTGATTGGACGTAATTGTGATGAAAGGCGAATCGACCGCGATCTGCAGATTTCGACTAGAGATATTCCGTCCGCCGGCCAACAAGCTGTATGTTCCGTCTTTCTGAACTACGATCGGAGAATCGGATAGAATCCCGCCCGTTCCAAGAAATCTCAACGAAAAGTCTATCGGCTTTCGGGCGAATCGGGCTGTAAATGAAGCGGATTTACCGCCAGCGATCGTAACCACGCCCAGATCCTGAGCGGCGAACTCTAGTTTTTTGCTGTTTTCTTTTGCGATGACAGTGTAGTCACCGTCACGCAAACCGCCGATCTTAAAATTTCTGTTGCCCATGACGACCGCGAACGAGGCAATTCGGCCGGTTTCCTTTTCTTGCACCCACACGGACAATTCCGACGATCTTCGTCCGGTCACAGCAATTTTGCCAGTGATCGATCCACAACACTCATCATCGGAACCGTTAGTTCCGTAAAGCGATCGAATGTTCGAAATATCATCTGCGGACAACGCTTCCACTCGCGGCATTCCCTGAAAAACTCCGTTCTTGGATGCAGAATCATACATTGTCGAACCGATCACGCTCGAGTGACGCAGTCCGAGCAAATGGCCTATCTCGTGACGCAATGTCGCTTCGAGATCGTATGTCCCGTAGCTACCGTCCGTCGAGAATTGCAAAAAAGGATTGAGCACGATGTCAGCCTCCGTGATGTGACCACGGCGGTTGAAGAATACTCTCGTTCGGGCTGAAAGTGATGTGGAATCGTTGTTGAAGAACAAGATGTTCTCCGGTGTCGACGCGATCGTTATGAGACTGATCCCGTCACCTGAAACGCCGGCGGGACTGACGCTAAATTTTTCGGAGTCCTGCGAAACGATCTGGACGCCGTTAACATCGTTCCAAGCCGCTAAGCTCCGCTCGACGGCTCCGGCGACATCACTTCCGATCTTGATGTTTGGATTTTGGTCGGTCAACGACCGTGAGATCGCGATCTTAATAAGCCTGCTGTTCCACCGAAGCCTCGATGCATCGTCTTTTTCCGGCACCGATGTCACAGTGGCAAAGGCCGCTCCTGCAAGCAAAGCGGCCAAGCCAAAGATCTTAAGTAGAGACTGAAACCTAACCATCCAGTTTGAATTAATTGCCGAGAGTTCCTTCATCCGAGCCGTCGAGACTTACTTTCTCAAGGTCAGCAAATCCGACGATCAGAAGTAAGACCACGAGAGCCAGGGTGACTAGAACATATAAAACCGAGATCTGCTCGTACGCGATCAGGACCGCAATGATAATGCCGACGAGGGTTGTTGCCAAAAAGGCGATCCTTCGCGGACTCAATTTGCTTTTTGTATTTGCCATAACTCGCCATTATAAGAGCCAGCGGGCCTTTCCGACAACCCTAAAATTCGTTTTGACTCGAAAAAGTAAGCTCAATCGATTATCCGCAGTGGCGGCAATGATCTCGTAACGCCCGGTGACGCTCCTAAAATTGGTGGATATCGACGCTTTTCAGACCCTTTGATCGGCACGTCGACAATATCGAACGCCTTCAGCGGCGGATCCGGGATCGCACCGGTCTCGATCTGTTTTAGATCCACGGCGATCGATTTCGTCTCGCCGTTCTCTCGGCGATAGATCGTCACGGACGTCTCCGATGATTTCGACAGACCACCGGCCATCGCAATAACTTTCGAAAGCGTCGTCTGCGTGCGGGCAGCGACTTGCTTCGGGTTTCCAACGCCTCCTACGACATAAATAACGTCCGCCTTAGCAACCGTTATCAGATCGCCGCTCAAAATTACCGGATTTGCCGACTCTGAACCTGTTAGCAGATCCTTGACTGAGATGTTCACCGTTTCGGGAGCGTTGTCTCGGGGAACGGAACTTGTGTTTTGATTGCAGTTGAGTCCGTTTGGCCTGAAGATTTTGATCTCGCCGCTGGAGGTATCACTAATACCGCCGCTCAAAACCAATAGCTCACGGAGCCTCGCCGTGCGGTTTAATTGAAATCGCTGCGGCTTTTTCACGGCACCATCTAGTAGAACCAGTGCCCGATTTGAGCGGTCAATGATCTTTACGACAACCATGGGTTCGCGAAGAATTTTTGAATACGCGGCCGCAATATCGGCTGCAATTGCTGCCTCTGACCGACAAAGGCCATAGATCGGATCGCCAAAGTTATTAAGACCATTTAGAAAGCCTTCCGGTGAAAGGCTACCGCGCCAATCGAACTCGAATCCACCGACAACGTCGACATCGATGATATCGCCGTGATGCACGAGTTGAATGTCCTGATCTTCCTGCCTCGGTTGAGCCAGAGCTGAAATAGTGAGAATGAAAACTATCGAGAGGAGGAAAAGGTTTTTAACTCTTGGTGCTCGGCTAGCCGCGTAGCAGGTGCCCCGACCCTTTGAATTTGACGTCCGAAACGAAAGCATAGGCCCAGCCGAATGATGACTATTTTCCGACCGTCGCCTTTTTCTTTTTACTGGAATTTGAGTCGACCGTCCCAGGAACTGCAAAGCCCCAGAACTCCCAATTACAAGAATCACACAGAAGACAGTACCGACATACTAACTTTGAATAAAAAGGAGTGGGCCGATAACCTCGGCGGATGCGACTGCTTCTACATTTGGGACATTTTTGGGAAATCATTTTTTAAAACCTTGAACCGCATCCGACCTTAAACGATTCTTTCTTCTTCGATCAGTCGAATTTTTTCGATCTCGCTATTGATACGCTCTGCAGCGATATTTCTCTGTTCGCTACTTATATTATCCTGCCCCAAATAAAAAAGGGCATCGCGATAAAGGCTCGTCGCCCGCTTAAAATTGCTCTTAAAGACCGCATTTTCAGCACGTTCGACAAAATGCGAGACTTTGATCGAGGTTAACATCTCCTTTAACAGGTCGTGCGATTCGAGTAACGCCGTCTCGTCCGGGTAATACTCCAGAGCAGAATCTATCACCTTGATCGCGTTTGTCGTGGCGGTCACCTTGTCGGCGGTCTTCGTCACGCTCGACGCTTCACGGGTGAGGTTTCGCATTTCGATCCGTGCCCATTGCAGGAGATGGTATTTGTGACGTCGTTCGATAGACATCTTTCCCTTCCTGAGAGCTACGAGCCGCGGCGATCCGATCCCGATCGACCGCATTTCTCTTTCGTTAACTGAAAGATATTCCCTGCACATCTCAAAGACCTCAAAATGAGCCGCCGGAAACTTGCTCAGGACCTTCGCGGCATCGGATTTTCGCTTGATCTCGGCAACGATCTGTTCGTTTCGTTGAATTGTCAGCTTTTCACGCCTGGAATTATCGCTGACACGCGAGTAAACATCTTCAAGCTGGCGGTCAAACCTTTTTTCTAACGCCGTATGTCGCCGTCTTGCCCGGCGTAACACGACCTCGCGCAAGAGGACAACGCCGACCATAAAAACACTCGCCACGATGCCCGCAGTCATCCACGGCATCTCTTCGCCACCGTCGTGGAGAACTCCCCAGATAAGTAAGAAAACTGCCGAACCGACCGCAAAATTCAGCACATAGTAACTCGAAGCGGGCAACCAAAAAGGCCGACGACCCGGTGATTTCTCCGGCCCAACATGCGGCCGTGAGTATGGATTTTCCGTTCTTCCGATCAATGCGATTCGACAGTCTCCACAGCACTTTTTGCCGCCACTTGTTACCTTATAGTGAATTTTTAAGCACAAATTGTCAATGTTCGATTATCGACACCCTCTCGCAATGCATTTGTCAAACTGCTATAATGAGGACGTGAAAAGTCGCCGGAAAAGAAAAGATGAGGAACGTCCCGTCTTCGACTCGATTCGAAAACCGACCGCTCCGCCTAGTAAGAAAATGGGTCAGGAAAAGCCGGAGGAAAGACTGCACCCGGCCCTCCGAAAGACAAAACACAGAGCAAAATTAGAACTCGACAAGGATCAATGAGTATATTTGGCAAGCGTCGCGAGAAGACTTCATCCGCAGATACGTGGGCAAGACCCGAGATGAATGTCACATTTCGGGCGGAGATCATGCCGGGTAAAGATCGCGAGGAAAGGACCTTTCGCATCGCCACGGTCCGCTCTAACGGCCGCGTCATACTCCACGATTTCTTGGGCGAACATCGTCAGGGAGCCTTTGAGGAGATAAACTTTCTCCGCGAAAAGGCGAATGAAGATCAAAAGCCGTAAACCTTCCCGACCTCAATAATATTCAATCTCGGAAGAGCGAGCTCGTTCAACTGCTTTATCACCGTTTCGCGATACATTGCCTTAATATTTGACACATAAACGGGAAACTCGCGGCCGTCGATCTTCAGAAGTTCCGTCGCCAGACGTTTCGGTGTTAAATGATGCGAGTCGTCGGCAAGCGTTCCCATTTCGTCAGGAAAGGCACACTCGACAAAAACCGCGGCCAGGTTTTCGCATTTTGAGAAAACATCCCAGATCTCCGTCGTAGTCGACGTATCGCCGGTGATTCCTATCGAAACCCGTCCGTCCGATATAACAAAACCCAGACTCGGCGAATTATGGTTGACGGCTATCGGTGTGACCGTGAGATGCCTGACGCCGAATTCCCGCTGCGGTTCAACGACGACGTATTCTAAGATATTGCCATGAGCATTTTTAAGCTCCGAAAACCGCGGGTAGACATCCCAATTAAATATATTTTCCTCTAAAACCTTTAACATTTCCGCCGTGACATATACGCGAAACGGCTCAGAAAGGCTGGAGAAAAGATCGTCGAGAAAAATTGGTAATCCGGCGATGTGATCAAGGTGTGTATGGGAGATCACTGCGTCGCGAACTTGGCTTCGTTGAATGTCGGTACAGGCAAAAGCGAGACTTCCGGCATCGACCGCGACGGAGTCGTCAATGACAAAACACGTCAAACGCTGAGCCTGCGACGGAGTTCCGTCCTCATTAAAACTGCTTGGAAGCAACTGGACCTTCATCGCACACGCTCACTAACGGGCACACGTCTGGCCTCGCCCACCATCTATTTCATAGGTCGCACCGGTGATCCAGCCAGCTTTGTCGGATGCGAGGTAATAGATCAGTTCCGCAACTTCTTCAGCCGTTCCGGGCCTTCCGATCGGATGCGTTTCTTTCGCACGTTCGAGAAA
>JAYSZT010000135.1:0-10080 GCA_043737915.1 Acidobacteriota bacterium | reverse complement strand
CCGATATTCGCCAAAGGCTCGTCGATTCGCTCGAGATCTGTTTCCGCGAAGCCCACGCCGCTATCATTGAACCCGTCGGAGCCCGGACACTCCTGTCCGAATCGCCGGTTCCTACGGCGAAAAAGCCCAGGTCCAACAGTCCTGCGAACTCGACCGGACAAGAGTGTCCCGACTCCCTAAAATTCTCAGACCAGTTCGTCTGCAAATACGACGGCACGCGTTACGAGCAGCCTGAACCGCATCTGTTCAGTTTCAATTCCCCGTTCGGAGCGTGCCCGACGTGTCAGGGTTTTGGGAACACGATCGGCATAGACTACGATCTGGTAATTCCGAATCAACTGAAATCCTTAAAAGAAGGAGCGATCGAGCCGTTTACCAAACCGACGAATGCCTGGGCGCAAAAGGAATTGCTGCGATACGCCGAGTCTTCAGGGATCGATGTCAAAATTCCCTACGCCGACCTGCCCGACTATCAGCAGAATTGCATCATCTACGGAGACGAAGGCTGGCGCGGTCTTAAAGGTTTCTTCGAATTCCTCGAGACCAAAAAATACAAGCTCCACGTCCGCGTATTTCTGGCAAAGTATCGCGGTTACACAAAATGTCCAGACTGCGGCGGTCAGCGTTTGCGTCAGGCGGCACGCGACGTGAAGATCGGGATGCGATCGCTGCCGGAGTTGATCGCTTTGTCGATCAGTGATGCGTTTGAATTTTTTGAAAAACTGGAACTCGACGTCGAACGGGCAACGATCGCCGACAAACTATTGCTTGAGATCCGTCGGCGGCTGAAGTTTTTGGTCGAGGTCGGACTTGATTATCTGACGCTCGGGCGTCTGGCGGCGACGCTTTCAGGCGGAGAAGCTCAACGCATCCAACTCGCGACAAATCTCGGTTCGTTGCTCGTCGGCACGCTCTATGTTCTCGACGAACCGAGCATCGGCCTGCATCCGCGTGACAATTCGCGGCTGATCAAGATCCTCGAGAACCTTCGCGACATCGGCAACACTTTGCTCGTCGTCGAACACGATGAAGAGACGATGCGTGCCGCCGACTATATTGTCGATATCGGTGTCCACGCCGGCGAACTCGGCGGCGAACTCGTATTCGCCGGTAATTTCGATCAGCTCATGAAAAGCGACCGCTCGCTCACGGCAAAATATCTGCGGGGCGATTCGGTTATCAAAGTTCCGCAGAGACGCCGTCCGATCACAAAGGATTACATTGAGATCATCGGCGCTCGCGAGAATAATCTTCGTGACGTCACGGCGACGATCCCTCTCGATATGCTCGTGTGCATCACCGGCGTTTCGGGCAGCGGCAAATCGACGCTCGTTCACGACGTTCTGTACGCTGGACTCAAGAAGAAGCTCGGCGACTGGAATGGCCACGTCGGCTTTCACAAAGAGATCACCGGTTCGGAACTCATCGACGACATCATTCTCGTCGATCAATCGCCGATCGGCCGCACGCCGCGTTCGAATCCGGTGACGTACATCAAAGCCTACGACGCCATCCGCGAAGTCTTCGCCGGGACGAACGGTGCGAAGACGAAAGGTTATAATCCGTCGCACTTTTCATTCAACGTGCCGGGCGGACGCTGCGAGATCTGTCAGGGCAGCGGAACGGTGACGATCGAGATGCAGTTCCTCGCGGATGTCGAGCTGACGTGCGAAGACTGCTGCGGAATGCGTTTCAAGCAGGACGTGCTCGACGTGAAATACAAGGGCAAGAACATTCACGAAGTCCTCGAGATGACGGTTCGCGAAGCGCTTCTATTCTTCAAGGACGTGAATAAGCTGACGACGAAGCTCAAGGTTCTGGATTCCGTCGGCCTCGGCTACCTCCGTCTCGGCCAGTCCGCGACCACGCTCAGCGGCGGCGAGGCCCAACGCGTCAAGCTCGCGTCGCATCTCGCGTTGAAAACAACTTCGAAAACGCTATTCATCTTCGACGAACCGACGACCGGACTGCACTTCGACGACATTAACAAACTGCTCATCGCCTTCCGTGCCCTCATCGACAACGGCGGCAGCCTCGTCGTCATCGAGCACAACATGGACGTCATCAAAACCGCCGACCACATCATCGACCTCGGCCCCGAAGGCGGCATCGGCGGCGGCCAAATAATCGCCACCGGAACCCCCGAACAAGTCGCCCAAAACAAAGCCTCATTCACCGGCCAATACCTAAAAGCCATGCTCAAATAAATAAAGCGGAAATCAGTTTATTCGCTGCGGCGGATTCTTTTGATTTTCTTCAACTCGGAAGAGACAGATCTTGTCACCGCTCGCGTCACGGCGATCGGAGTAGCTTTCACCACTGGCTAATCATCGCCGAATTTTGCTCGCCAGACGGGGGCGATCTCGGCGAGGACTTTGCAGTCGCAGTAGCCGCCGTTGGCGCTGAGCCAGGTTGTGATCTTGGCGAAATCGAGATGATTCTCCATCATGAACCGCATTGCGTATTGCAGGCTGTGATTGCATTCCGACTCGTAGAGCTCGTCCTCGACGTGGTCCAGCAATTCGCTGATCGTCTCCTGCCGTGCCGGCAAACTCCCAAGGAAAGCCTCCAGCTCCTCGCCGCTAAGTTGTTCGAGATTCTCGATCTCACGCTTTCTAACAATTGCCATATATTAAAACTCCGCTTCCGCCACTCGGCCCATTTCCGCACGTTCGGCTTCTTCGATCTCGCGTTGTTTGATGCCTTCGCGGCCGTCGTAGCGAAAGAATTTTGGGAAAAAGACTGCCGAGCCAAGTACTGCGGCGACGCACAATATCCCGCCGGAGACGATCGCTGTTTTGACGCTGAATGTTTCGGCGATGATCCCCATTTTAGCACTGCCGAGCATCGGGCCGGTCAGATAGCTCATCATTTCAATACTTGCGAGCCGTCCGCGAAGGTAATTCGGAATGGTTTGATTCCATATTGCCCCGCGAAATATTCCCGAGATCATATCAAAGAATCCCGCGGCCGCGAGCAGTATTAACGCCGGCACGAGGCTGTCGACCAGCCCGAAAAAGAATATCGCCACGCCCCATAAAACTGCCGCCCCGATGACCATCGCTCCGTGACGGTGAACATTCTTTGTCCAGCCCGATGTTGCACTCGCGATCAGGGCTCCGACTGCAATGGCGGCCGGGAAAAATCCCACATATTTATCGCCGTAGATCGCCGCAAGAGCCGGATACAGAGCCTGCGGAAAGGCAAAAAACATCGCCGCGATGTCGATAAAGTAAGTGCCGACGAGTTCCTGACGGCTGAATGCGTATTTCCACGCGCGTTTGATCGCGGCGAGGCTCGGCCGTTCAGCATTCTCCGGCGGCGGCACAAACCGCAACATAAATACCGCGATCAGCGACGCAATAAACGTAAAAAGATCGATCGTATACGCAACCGACGGACTCAATTGCGTCGCGATCACACCCGCAACCGCCGGCCCGACGATCATTCCGACGCTAAAGCGTATCGAATTCAACGCCATTACCGCCGACATCATTTCGAGAGGGATCACTTTTTGAATGAATGATTCGAAGGCCGGCCGCTGGATCGCCGCAAAACCCGCGTGCAATGCGACCGCGACAAACAATATCCATATCTGCGGCCGCGGCAGCAGCGAATTCGCCAGCAGGATCGCCGTCACACACGTCTGCCCGATCTCTGTGATCCGCAACATCTTCCGCTTATCGAGAAAATCCGCCATCGCCCCGCCAACGAACGCCAGCACGACCATCGGCACAAACTCCGCCAGATATATGTAACCGACCATCGCCGACGATTGCGTCAACTGATACATCTGCCACGGCACCACAATAAACGTCATCATCGATCCGAAGAACGACACGAGTTGCCCAATAAACAGCAGTCGATAATCGCGTGAGGCTTTTAGTGGTGAAAGATCGAGGAACATCATTTGTTTCGCGGGAAAAAGGTCGACGGACTAAAAAATGATCTCCGCGAACGGTGAATTAAGCCATTCTATCTTCGATCGAACGCCTTCGCACGCTGATCGAACGCCTTCGTTCGCTGATCGAACGCGTTCATTTTCCTGATGAAGGCGTTCATTTCTTCGCTGAAGACGTTCATTTTCCCGCTGAATGTGTTCATTTCTCCGCTCAACGCGTTCATTTCTTCGCTGAACGCGTTCATTTTCCCGCTGGACGCGTTCATTTCTTCGCTGAAAACGTTTATTTACTCGCTGAACGCGTTCATTACTAGTTTTTAACGTATTCCGTCCAGTGAAACAGCCATGTTGCGTATATATTTGCGAAAAACGAGATCCCGCACAGGACCCATTCCGCTGGCGTCACGTATTTCTTACCGTTCTCGAGCAGTATTACAAATATCCACGGAAGCAGTACCATCGCGTATCGATAACCAAACTGCCATCCCCCAGAATTGCCATGTATCCACAGCAGGAATGTGAGTATCACGACCGAAGACCAACACGCGAGTTTGAGTGCTCCGTCCTTTGAACCGACCCGCAGGATCATTATTAGGAACGGACTGCTAAACAAGATCGATGAGCTAAATCCATCCGGCACGATATACGGAAACGTGTCCTTCCACTCCCACATCTTCCCGAGCATTTCCCACGCTTGTCTCCCGAGATAGTGCGTCGAGAATATCCCGTGGTCATACCAAGGTTCCTCAAGCACGCCAGGAATTCGGGCGTAGCCGAAATCAAAGAACGAATCGAACCGAGCATAGTTATAGATCAGCGTCGCAACGCCAAGCACAAATGGAACCGTACAGAAAAGAGCGACACGGCGGAGAGCAACCGCAGAGTCGCTGAGACGCTGAGACGAATTTGAGTCACCCGCTTTATACTGCTCATCAGAGCTCGCAGCTATTCTGGCACTGATGTTTAACTTTTCTCTCGGCGTCTTCGCGTTTCTGCGGTTAATACCATCTCTTTGCATCAAATACATCAGCACCGGAGCGGTGAGAAGATTTTCCGTTCGATTACCAAAAGCAATCGCAAAGAAAAGCCCAGCGAGCAGCGGCCGTCGGTCGTAGACGGTGAAATATATCGCCCCGAGTTCCCCGACCATCGCAAACCCGAGAGCGAGTTGCCACGCTCCCGCGAAGGTCAGGTTCGTCCACATGAACGTCCCAAACAAAATGAAGGCCGTCATTAATATTTGCCGCGTGTTCGAAACTTCGTATCTCGCCGCGATCTTGAGCAGCAGAAAACAAACCGTTCCCGCAAGGATCGACGAGATCCACGCACCCGGCATTTCAGTTATCAATCCGGTCGCCTTTAACAAAGCCGCGGGTATCATCGACACAACCGCACCGAACGGGAACACCGAATACCACGCCCCGCCGTACGGCACAAACTCGTTCAGCCAAGGTGGTTGCTTCTCCGCGAACCCAACGCCGCCCTGAAGCAACCGCCCCGCCACACGAAAAGTGTAATCGTAATAGGGCTGTGGTTTGGGATTGGAGAAGAAATAAATAAAGGCCGTCGCGAACGAAAGCATAACAGCCATAAGCGAAGAGATCGATGGCGAATCTGATTCAGAACCATCGACCTCCTTTTCACTTTTGTACCTACCTTTTATCCTTTTGTTCACGTTCCCCAGATCTTAAGCTTAAATTCGTCGCCCGTGAGATAGATCTCCGGTTTTCTTCCCGAGAATCGCTCCGATTGGCGAAGGATCATCGGCAAGCCGCCGTGCGGTGCGTTGATGCCGTATTCACGCCGGGTGAATATCGCCGCGATCTGCGGATTCAGCCGTTGCGTGATCCCGTACCGGATCGCCCGCGAGGCCGGCGGGCTAAATCCGTTGGTGCGGCGAGGATTTATGAATTCGATGGCGTTATCGTAAATATTTATCCGCGTTCGTATATCTCTCAAGGCAAGATCGCGGTGAACGAGAGCATTTATGATCGCCTCCGAAACAGAATAAAAATGATAATTTGAACGCGCCTGCACAACCGAATCCGTAACTAGTTCGAGCTTTCGTTTCGGCCTTTCTTTGCCGAGATCGGCATAGCGTTTTACGAACTCGACGATCTTTTCGTACTGCGTGTGCATATTTCCCTTCACTTCGATCGCCTCTATGACCTGGGCAGAACCGTTCGAGCCGGAGAAACGCGCCACGGTTACATTCGAACGCGGCAGGAGTTCAGCGACCCGTTCATTTTTTGCGAACAGAAGCACCGCCGCCACCGTCGGAAAGAAATCATCGACATTCCCGACCGCCAGTAGCAGGTCTTTTCTTAAAAAATCTCCCGTGTTGTAAAGACTTCGGTTCGGTGCATTGTCGTCGAATCCGCTGGCGAATGACCACAGCAAGGCGTCGTCAAAATCTTGTTCCGTCACCGTTTGCAGCGGAATATTCTCAAAACCCAAAGGTCTGATCTCATCGAGCCAGTTTGAGAGTTCGTCACGCGAGACTTCCCTTTTCTCGGCACCGATACGCAAGTAAAATCTTCCTTCCTTCGTTCGATACGGTCTTTTCCGTCCGTCAATATCGAGTGCGACGATCCGTTTGCCGCTGTCGAACGCCATTGTATCGAGCATCGGCACGAGCGGAGGGACAATTTCTTCACGGCAGATCCGCGCGAGTTCTGACTGGACCCATTCCGGGTTCGCGACGCCCTCGATCCGCAGTTGATCGTTTACACCAAATATGATCGTCCCGCCGTCGGTATTCGCGAGAGCGACTATTCCCTGAGCGATCCGCTCGGAATTCGACAGCTTAACTTTCAGTTCAAGATAAGTGTCCTCGCCGCCGCGGATAAGCCGCAAAAGCTCGGAACGCGTCGTCTGTTGTGTCGGTTGATTTAAAAGGTATTCCTGAAAAGTACTGTCACCCGAGGATTCGAAACGCTGCGTATGACGAAATTTTCTTCTCGGCATCAGGTTTTATCGCGGAGGATTTATGTAATGACGGAGCCGCTATCCCCGCCCAAATGCCTTTAAAATCAGACATTTTGGCATTAAGAATTTCAACACCTTATTTGAACATGCAACACCACGAAAGTAAATCGCCGGTATCTTTCAGCCGCAAAGGTGCGGCGGTTAAAGCCGACCAACAGTTCATCGGCGGCAATTGTTCCGCGTGTGATTGACTTCGAATAGAGTTTCGTCTAATTACTAAGTAACAACGGCATTCATCTTATGGAAAGTGAGATAACGACAGCTTATATTGGACTCGGATCGAACCTCGGGGATCGGGCCGGTAATCTGTTGATGGCGGTTCGGGGATTGATGGAGGCTAGTTTTGTGGTGAATAAGCTGTCGCCAATTTATGAAACCGAACCTGTCGAGATCGAGAACACCGCAAATTTCCTCAATATGGTCGCGGAGATCCATGTCAAAAATGTCAGTGCTACCCAGATGATGGCACGCATTCTGCGGATCGAATACCTATTAGGGCGAACCCACAAAAACCTCAAAAAACCACGAACTGTCGACCTCGACATACTTTTTTTCGGCGATACGCAAATGGATACGGAGTTCCTGATACTTCCGCATCCGCGACTGCATCTCCGAAGGTTCGTCCTAAAACCGCTATCGAAGATCGCTCCGAATTTCGTTCATCCGGTGTTGAAGAAAGAAGTTATCGACATCCTTCACGATCTCGACGACGACAGCGAAGTCCGAAGGTGGAAACCGGTTGGCGTAGGCAGGAACAGTAGGCAGGAGCAGGGAAAGAATTTTTAGTCCTCCTTCGCCTGCTGCCTATTGCTTTCTGCCTGCTGCCTCCGGCCGCTGCCCCTCGCCGACCTTCACAGCGCTTGTCACTTATCCCTTACCTCATATAGACTTGAGACAATTTTATGGCTTATCTTCAACCCGACAAAGAGGGCAAAGTTTACTTGCCCGCGATCCGTGCGGCCAAGGAAAAAGGCGAAAAGCTGGTTTGCCTGACGGCGTACGATTATCCAACCGCTCGCATCGTGGACGAGGCCGGGGTCGACATGATCCTTGTCGGTGACAGCATGGGCAACGTCATTCACGGCTACGGCAACACCATCCCGGTTTCCCTCGACGAAATCACTTCTGCCTGCATCGCCGTTAAACGCGGCACCGAGCGCGCAATGGTCGTCGCCGACATGCCTTTTGGAACTTATCACGTGAACGAGGACGAGAGCGTTCGTAACGCCTTGAGGTTAATGAAATATGGCGGAGCCGAAGCAGTAAAATTAGAAGGCGGACGCAACCGGGTAGATGTCGTCAAACGCCTCGTCAACGAAGAAATTCCCGTCGTTGCACACATCGGACTTACTCCGCAATCTGTTTACAAAATGGGCGGCTATCGAGTGCAGGGCCGAACAGCCGAGCAAGCGAAAATACTTATCGACGACGCCAAGATGCTCGAGGACGCCGGGGCATTTGCGGTGGTTCTTGAGTTAGTTCCCCGCGAAGTCGCCGCAATGATCACCGCCGAACTCGAAATGTCCACCATCGGTATCGGGGCCGGCCCGGAATGCGATATTCAGGTGCTCGTGCTTCACGATCTTGTTGGCATGACGTTTGGCAGGCAACCGCGTTTCGTCCGCCGGTACGCCGATGTTAATAAGGTAATGACCGAGGCGATACAAAATTGGACCAAGGACGTAAAATCGGGGGAATATCCGAATGACGATGAATCGTACGGCCTGACCGAGGAAACTAAAAAGGAAATGTCCGCCTCATGACACAGTTCTCCTCTGAAACAAAAGAAAACATCGCAGAGCTTTGCCGAGAAAACAAACTTCGCGAGCTAGTCTCTTTTGATCGCGTGTCCGCGGAGACCACCGACCGGACAGTGATTATGATTTTTTAATAGAAGTCCTGCCGAATTCGGAAGCAAGCCTTTTCGAATACGTTGGGACAATTCGATTGCTGAAGGGGAAAAATGAGCCGATTGGCTTTGATATTATCTTGTTTTTTAGCGCCCCTGCTTATTGCAACAGTTTGGGCTCTGATTGGCGTCTTTTTCTTTCCGCCTATGTGCGTGGACGGCGGGCAAGCAAATGGACAGGATTTTTGTTTCCAGTACAATGATTCGGTTCTTATCGAATCCGAGTTTTTTTTCCAATATTGAGCCTTGTTTTTCTTTCCGTGATTTTGCCTTTATTTCTAGTAATTAGAGATCTCAAATCCGCGCGAAAAGGGATCCAATCGGTTTCAGACACTAAGTAAATGGAGATAATCAACCGCCGACAAAGAATGTTCTCGATCTCGCGCAAATTACGGCGGGAAGAGAAGACCGTCGGATTCGTCCCGACAATGGGTGCTTTGCACGAAGGGCACCTGACACTCGTGCGTGAGGCACGGGCGGCGAATGATATCGTCATCGTCTCGATATTTGTTAACCCGAAACAGTTCAATAGCAGTTCCGATCTCGCAAAATATCCACGCGACCTGACCGCCGACGCTGCAATGCTTGCCGAATATGAGGTCGATTATGTTTTCGCCCCGGAGATGCACGAGATCTACGGCGATGGATTTTCCACCTACGTAAATGTCGAAGGGCTGACCGACAATCTTGAGGGAGCTTCGCGGCCCGGACACTTTCGAGGTGTCGCTACGGTCGTGACGATCCTGTTTAATACGATTCGCCCGGACCGCGCGTATTTCGGGCAAAAAGATGCTCAGCAGGTCGCCGTAATTCGCCGGCTTCGAACTGATCTTGGATTTGAGACGGAGATCGTTGTCATTCCAACGATTCGCGAAGAATCGGGCCTCGCAATGTCTTCTCGCAACGAACTCCTCTCCGCCGAGGACCGCATGAAAGCCGTTGTTATCATCAATGCCTTGCGCGAAGCGAAGCTTTCATTCAAAAAAGGTGAACGAAATGCCGTGCACCTTACTGAAATGGTGAAAAAACATATCGCTACCGAGCCGTCGGCAACAATCGATTTCGTTGCCGTAGTGGGTCGTGACACGATGCAAAGCGTTGATAAGATTGGAGATGAGGAAACCTTGATCGCCATAGCCGTTCATCTCGGCGGGGTAAGATTGATCGATAACGTCATTCTTAATCGAAAGCAGTAGTTGGTATCAAACTTGCATCCAACATAGGTGGGAAGGCAGGCCAAACGGTCTTCCCTAAATATATGAAAAACCTGAAAGGTTTCGTT
>JAYSZT010000134.1:0-10155 GCA_043737915.1 Acidobacteriota bacterium | reverse complement strand
TCTGGTCTGGGTCAAAAATCGGTTATCCGATAAGTACCAGAGCAAAAATGACCGAAAATAAAACCACAGATTAACACATCATTTAAGGACGAGTTAACCTGCGGTTCAATTTTCACTAAATATCGCTGAAAATATTAGCGATGTCGGTGCGGTGCTGCCGGAGCGATCGGCGGTGCTGGCACCGGTTCGAATTCACTCAAATCATCCATAACACCAACTCCGTTTCCTACGCTCATACGCATTTCGTGCATTTCGCGACGAAGGTTACATTTCTCTTTACGAAGTTGCTGGACCTCGATCTGCAGTTCGCGGGCCTCGTTCCTACGATTTTCGCGATGCCGCGTCCCAAATGCCGGCATTCCAACCGACACAAAAAAACTGGCGATAAAAAGACCGCTCGCAAAAGTTAGAGCAAAGGGTAAGATTCTCTTTAATAAACCTGTATAACGCATCGTGATCACCTCTTGAAATTTTACTACTGATTTCTATTTACGTCGGTTACCCGCTTTTAGATTCACTCCGCCTGCGGACGGCTGAGTTAAAAAATATGAAAGACTTTCGAGCGATATAGTGAAATCTATTGAATTCAACTTGATATCGCTCTCTGTTTTGAGCGGAACTGGAGCGAAGTTAAGGACAGCTTTTATGCCTGCTTCGGTTACTGCCTCCAGGGCAGATTGGGCATATGATGCCGGCACCGCAATCACCGCTACCTCTATATTATAACTTCGTGCGTCGTGAGCAAAGTTTTTTATGTCAAGAATCTCCAAATCTCCGACTTTTTTTCCGATCTTTTCTTGGTCCGCGTCGAAAAGCGCGACAACCTTAAAATTCGCACGCCTAAATCCGTAATAATCGGTTAACGAAGTCCCGAGCCGTCCTGCTCCGATAATGCAAAGCCGGTGCTCGCGATCGAGCCCCAGAATCTTCGTCAAATGTTCGCGCAAAGTTTCGACATTGTAGCCGACGCCACGAACTCCAAATTCACCGAAGTTCGCGAGATCCTTTCGGATTTGGGCCGAATTCAAATGAAATTGCTTTGCAAGTTTCTCCGAAGAGACCGACATTTCGCCCGCCGCCGCCAGTTCGTTGAGGCAACGCAGATAGACGCTCATGCGGTTGGTTGTCAGTTCGGATATTTTCTCAGCTTTCATGTTCTTTTTTATATCTCAAC
The DNA here is from genome assembly GCA_043737915.1 of Acidobacteriota bacterium. Taxonomy (GTDB): domain Bacteria; phylum Acidobacteriota; class Blastocatellia; order Pyrinomonadales; family Pyrinomonadaceae; genus OLB17. The sequence continues at coordinate 8,981 of JAYSZT010000134.1, read as the reverse complement.
AAATTGTGAAACTCTGCGCAAGCTTGGCCTCAAGATTGATGACAGATTGGCGAAGGCACGTTGCCCTACAATCGAATATCCTCTACAATCAACGTTTCAACCGTGAAACAATGATCGCCTATCTATCCGGCAAACTTCTCGAGAAACAAGCAAATACCGTCATCCTCGATGTCGGCGGAGTCGGCTATGAGGTCTCGATTCCGCTCTCGACTTTTTACGAACTCGGCGACGTCGGTTCAGATGTTCAGCTTCGGATCCACACGCATGTTCGCGAAGACGCCATTCAACTCTTCGGATTCAGGACTAATCGCGAGCGCGAACTGTATCTGCGGCTAATTTCCGTCCAAGGCATCGGGGCAAAATCCGGCATTGGAATGTTATCGGGTATGAGTGCGGACGAATTGATATTGGCTCTTCGGACCGAAGACATCGCAAAACTGTCGACAATACCCGGCGTCGGGCGCAAGACAGCCGAGCGAATGGTGATCGAGCTTCGGGACAAGGTCGGAGACGTTACGGTTGACGGTACAGCGGACCTCGATTCGACTACGACGGGCTCGATACCGGTGGATGATGTTTTCGAAGATGCACTTTCCGCTCTTGTTAATCTCGGCTACCAAAGGACCGCAGCCGAAAAGGCTCTTCAGGTTGCCGCGAAAGATGTCTCCGATGCCACAGTCCAGAAGCTGCTCAGAAGAAGCCTTCAAATCTTAGCGAAATAATATCGTCGATCGAAATATTCAATTCTGTTGATCCCCATCCAATAAACGCGTCGATTTGTTGTGTGACGAGTGCCATGGGCAGGATTCTTAATTTTAATGCTTGAGCTAATAACGCAGATCAGAAGTGACATCTCCGGTCTCGATCGGCGAGCGGTTTTCGCACTCGTTTATGCCGCGGTCGGACTTACGTGCATAACATATTTTAAGAATCCCGAATATCTTGACGCGATTCTTAGAAACACGCGATTTGCAGCGATCGGTGAAGAAGCCGCATATCCGACCAACAACAACCTATACAGTCTTATCTGGTGGGTTTTGATTTCCTTAACTTTCTATTTTGTCGTTCCCGCTTTATTCGTAAGGTTTGTCCAAAAGAGAAAACTGAGCGAGATCGGCCTGTCCATGTCGGTCGAACCCGGCTTTTTAAAATTGCTGGCGGTTTGCATCGGGATAATGATCCCGATCGTTTACCTTATGTCTCGAACCGCGAGCTTCGGAGACAAATATCCGTTTCTAAAAGTTTATAATGGCGATCCGTACTTCAGTTCGACACTTCTCATCTGGGAACTCATTTATTTCTTCCAGTTCTTCGGTCTCGAATTCTTCTTTCGCGGATTCCTGGTACAGAGCCTGAAGCCTTCGCTTGGTATCTACTCCATATTTGTGATGATGGTTCCGTACTGCATGATCCATTTCCAAAAGCCAATGCCCGAGACTTTCGCCGCGATTTTCGCTGGGATTTTTCTTGGCTGGCTCAGCTACAAGAACGGCACGATCTGGCTCGGCCTCGTTCTTCATTGCACGGTCGCATTCACGATGGATATTTTGGCTTTGTACGCGAAAGGGCTATTATTTTGATTGAGAACTTCAATGCAAATGGGCGGAGGTGCAAAGACGCCAAAAATTCAATAGTTTTGGCCGCCTTCAACATCTCCCATTCCCGTCTTTTGCAACTTCGCGACTTTGCGTTAAGAAAATATGTCAGATTCCCTGGCGATAGACATTCGGACAAGCGGCACGGACGAGGAAACTCAGTTCGACGCTTCGCTACGTCCAGCTCAGTTAAGCGAATATATCGGCCAGCAAAAGGTCAAGGAAAATCTGCGCGTCTTCATGAAAGCCGCCCTCAAACGCCGCGAAGCTCTCGATCATATTCTGCTTACCGGACCGCCGGGCGTTGGTAAAACGACACTTTCGAATATTGTCGCCAACGAAATGGGTGCGTCGCTCAAATCGACCGCCGGGCCGATCATCGAAAAGGCCGGAGACCTCGCCGCGATCCTTACTAACCTCGAAGAAGGCGATGTGCTCTTCATCGACGAGATCCACCGCCTCAATCCGGCGATCGAAGAGATCCTCTATCCCGCGATGGAAGATTACAGCCTAGATATCATGATCGGCCAAGGAACGGCGGCACGTTCGATCAAGCTTGAGCTGCCCAAGTTTACGCTTGTCGGTGCGACGACGCGGCCGGGGATGATCACTGCTCCGTTGAGAGGCAGGTTTGGGATCATTTTTCATCTGGATTTTTATAACATCGACGATCTGCAAACGATCTGCGAGCGTTCGGCAAAGATCCTCGACGTTGGCGTGGACGAACGCGGGTCGCACGAGATAGCCCGTCGTGGCCGCGGAACTCCACGCATCGTCAACCGCCTACTTCGTCGTGTCCGTGACTTCGCCGAGGTTGACCACGACGGCCATATCACAGAAGATGTCGCCGCCGACGCCCTAAACCGAATGGAGGTCGACAGCTTCGGCCTCGACGAACGCGACGCCAAACTGCTCAAAACCATCATCGAAAAATTCGACGGCGGCCCCGTCGGCCTCGGCACGCTCTCCGCCGCGATCAACGAAGAGCGCGACTCGATAGAAGAAATAATTGAACCGTATCTCCTGCAGATCGGTTTCATCAACCGCACGCCCCGCGGCCGTATGGCCACACGGCTTGCGTACGGTCATTTCGGGATAAACCCGCCGGCCCGCCGTTCTGACGAGTCCACGCTATTCTAGCGATCCGCTGCCGTAAAATGTTTGCGTAACAAACTGGTCGACCGGAACCGCCGAGAGATACGCTTTTTCTTTCTTCAAGGGTGCTGGGGAAACCCGCCAGCCGACTATCTGGACATTCTTTAGGAGCAGCGAAAAGAGATCGCACGTCTCAAAAAGAGTTCCACCGTCATCGAAACGACGTGCAATCCCACCGGTGGATCGCCGCTCTTAATCTCATACTCACGATATTTTGACTCCGGCCGCATTTCGCCCTCGAATTACCGAGTCCGAAAAGCGAGAACCATCGCTTTTCGGATAGAATCTTATCGATTGTTAGCGCAACAAATACGTCCGGCATCCAAATCCCATTTGTAGCAAAATAGCGAAAATGTTAGAGTACCGTATTCATCTATAGAGCTAATAAACCCTTCGTTTTTTTGATTTTAGTTTGGCTTTCCGAGGAGTGACGAAACAATGATTCGTAATAGAAAAGCGACCCAAGTTAAAAACCATCATCTCATATTATTTACTACAGTCTTGGCTCTCATGTGTATAGTGTCAGTCCAGTCAGTGTTTGCTCAGAATAGCAGCGTTAGTGCCAGTTCGAACAATTCTGTAAAGATCAAGAGTAAAGCCGAGCAAAGGCGCGATGCTCAGCGATTAAAGTCAGTCCGCGCGGCGATACTTGCATCGAGAAAGGCCCCGCAAGATGACAAACCTATTGTGACGCAAGCGGAGTTTCAGGGCATCTCAGATTCGCTTACTTCAATTGCCGAGCGGAAGATCCCGGCGGTTTCGAAAGAAAACGATAAAACGCAGAAAGATTCAATTGCGATGGAGGCAATACGCCAGCTAAAAAAAGAGGCAGGCTCGGCGCCCGCGATGGGTCCGGTTATCGAATCGTCCCTCCAAACTGAGACGTTAGCTCCATCTGCGGCAATAGCCGGTACAAGTTTTGAAGGACCGGGCACTGGCATCGCCGGATTTACGATAACCGGTGCCCCGCCTGATACTACGATGGCGGTCGGGCCAAATCACATTGTCGCGTGGGTTAATAGTCAATTGATGATTTTCAACAAGACCGGCACTGCTTTGCTGCCGGCACCGGGATTTATCAACGGCAACCAAATTTGGCTTGGCCTACCGGCAACAAGCCAGTGTCGCCTTACTAACCGAGGTGATCCACTCGTGCAGTACGACCGGATTGCCGACCGCTGGATACTGAGCCAGTTCGCCTTTGACAACGCCTTCTCCCAAAATTCGCAATGTTTCGCGATCTCGACTACTAACGATCCAACAGGGACGTACCATCTCTACGACTACTCTTTCGGCAACAACCTCCCCGATTACGGAAAGATCGGTATTTGGAACGACGGCTATTATGTCTCGTATAACATGTTTACGAGCGGAACAACGTTTTCCGGTGGACGAGCATGTGCGTATAACCGAACGGCGATGCTGGTGGGTGCCACGGCAACCCAGGTTTGCTTTAACAGCACTACTCGATTTTCAATGCTCCCTGCTGATCTTGACGGCCCGACACTGCCGACGGACACCACTCGTGGCGGTCTGTTTTTAGACTGGAATTGGCCGTTTCTCGCGGTCTCGCCGTATACGATGCGGATATCCCGGCTCAAGGCGGATTTTGTCACCCCGGCCAATTCGACCTTTAACGATGGTTTCGGTGGCGCTGCTTTCTCATTCATTCCGTTTGTTTTACCAGCCGCGGACATCGCAACGTGTGCTGACGGGGGTAACGCCTGCGTGCCCCAACTCGGAACCACCAATCTGCTTGACACGCTTGGTAGTCGACATATGTACCGACTCGCCTACCGCAACCGCGGTGGTGTCGACAGTCTGGTTTTCAACCAGTCCCTCGATCCTACGGGTTCGTCAGTCGCCGCTGTTCGTTGGTATGAGATTCGAAATCCGCTTGGCAACCCCGCCGATAGCAACACGTCGAAGCGCCCGTTCTTTTATCAAAGCAGTACGTTCGCCCCAACCGTCGCCAATCGATGGATGGGGTCGACCGCAATGAATAAGTATGGAGATATAATGAATGGTTACAGCATATCGAGCTCTACCACAAATCCATCCATTGCGGTCGCCGGGCGCTCGCAATGCGATCCTCTCAATACGCTTCAAGCCGAACAGATTGCACATGCCGGTACCGGTTCGCAGACCGGCACTCTCCAGCGTTGGGGCGACTACTCCACAATGCAAGTCGACCCGGCGGATGATCAAACTTTTTGGTACACCACTCAATATTTGGCCGCGAACGGAACCTTCAACTGGCGTACGCGAATCGTGAGCTATCGGTTCCCAACTACGACCGCCACCGCAACAGGCGATTTTAATTCGGCCGGTAACTGGAGCAATGGCGTTCCGTCCACGACGGTCACGGGGATCGTCCCGGCAGGCAGGACGATGAACGTGAATTCCCCGACGAGCGTTTGTAATCTCGACGTTCAGGCCGGCGGCAATGTCGTCATGAACGCAAACCTCGACGTTGCCGGAGCACTGATACTGGGCAATTCAATAAATACCTCGGCCAGCACGCTCGGGCTAGGTTGCAACGCCACGGTCAGTGGTGCGTCCTCTTCTATTTTTGTAACGGGTAATGTCCGTAAGGATTTTTGCTCTACTGGCGGATTTAATTTCCCTGTCGGGTCGGCCGCGGGGTATACGCCGGTGTATGCAAATGTGACGACGTTAACAACCAATCCGTCATCGCTCGCAGTGCAGTCTGTTCAGAACTTCCGCACCGGGATGGTTACTACTCAGTCGCTCAAGCGTTACTGGACGCTCGCCTCGACCGGCGCCTTGACGACCGATCTTACCTTTAACTATCTGGATGCAGACGTTTTTGGAACTGAAACGGCTTACTCACTCTACAAATGGAACGGTGCAACCCCAACGATCGTAGCTTCCACTTTGAACGCAGCCGCGAATACTATCTCGGCGACCGGTGTCAGTTCGTTCTCTGATTGGACGGCTGGAGCATTGTTAGCACCGACGGCGGCTAACGTATCGGTTTCCGGACGCGTTTTAACTGCGAATGGTCAGGGCGTACGAAATGCGACGGTTGTCCTTTCGGATCAGGAGGGCAATTCGAGGACGACAGTGACATCGGCGTTCGGCTATTATCGTTTCGATGATGTCCGGGCTGGAGGAAGTTATGCGGTCAGCGTGATATCAAAGCGATATGCTTTTAGTCCGAGGTTGGTGAGTCCGACTGATGACATTGCCGATGTTGACTTTACTGCCGATTCGCAACTTCGGCGTTAAACCTCAATAAAATCCACACGAGAGGCTTTGCTGAAAAGCAAGGCCTTTTTTATTCTGAACTACATATTCCCGGCCAAAGCTGTTAGCGGCAGAATGTTGCGTTTTGCCGTCTGCAGCCGTTTGCGAGATAATGTGGCTATGATAAGAAAAAATCTTGTGATGTCCGCGTTGTTTTGCGTTCTCTTCACGCTTTCCGCATTCGCTCAGAATAAGTTTGAGGGATACAACATAATCGTTAACGTTCCAAAGACACAGACCAACCCGACGTGTGCGGTTCGTTACCTGCCGCCGTCGACGACGGTCACGATCACCGACCTCACGCCGTCGACGCCGATGAAGGTCACGTCCTGCGGCTCGACCGGCAGTTCGCTCGTTCAAACCTCAGCGACATCCGCGACCGTTAAGACTTCTGCCGACAACAAATGGTGCTTTCAGGGCGAAGACAAGCGGTATAAAATTACGTTCTCGGGCGATCAATATTCGGGGCCGGTTACCTACAATTGGTTCGCCCAAAACGACGAACGAACTCGCGGGTTTTACAATATCCGTGATTTCGGAGCGGTCGGCGACGGGACGTCTGATGACACGATCGCCTTTCGTAGTGCGATGGCAATGGTCGCTTCAAACAACGGCGGCACGCTCACCATTCCTGATGGAGACTACATCGTAACGGATTCGATCGCCCTGCCATCAGGTCTCATTCTCCAGGGAACGAACGGCCTGCAGTCGATGGCATCGACGAGTGATCTAACCCGGAAGAATCCCGCCCGCATAACGCTTAAGGGAACTAATCGGTCTTTATTTCAGATCGGAGAATGCACCGAGAACGTCTCACTTCGAGATATCGAACTCTATTCTCAAAGCAACGTCGGCACCAACGGCGTCGAAGCGATCGGGGCATATCACTCCTCGCAGGGCTTTAACTTTGATCGCGTAACCTTTCAAAATTTCGACCGCGGCATCAACGCCTACGGATTGCCGCAGACGAATTTGAGCTGGCAATTCGACTACATCAAGATCAATGCTTGCCGCTTTGTTTATAATCGGGACACCGGTATTTTCGTGAACTCCAGAAATACCGACTGGAAGATCACCGGTACACTTTTCATTAATCCCAAGAAACAAGCAGGTCAGAACGCGAACTCGATGCACTTCGAACGCGCTGGAGCAGTTCTTATCGAAGACACATTCGGCGGCGGTTTCGCGAATGCTTTGGGAGGAACTTTCATCAATATCCTGGACAGCGGCGTCATGACGATCATTGGTTCGCAGACCGAACAGATGACCGCGTCGCTCGTCTACAACGGCGTGGAAAACCCCTACGCCGGCGACTATTCGTACCCGATAAACGTCGTCAACTCGGTTTTCGACAATCCTATAATTTTCAAAGGTCGTCGGACATACGTATCGTCGGGCACTTTGTACGGCCCTAAAACCTTCTCTGCCGACGAACGCGTGCGGGTTTACTCGACCGGAGATCGGTTTTGCTACGACGGATATATTATTGGTTGTCAGGGAGCGACAAAGAATAACTTTGACAAGGCAACGATCATCTTCATGACCGGCCAACCTTCGGAAGGCTCGGTGGCCGGGCACCCGACAATTTTCGGAACCGACGTAAAATTCGGAGCTCCGGTGCAGATGCCCGACTTTCCTTCGAATGCACTCCCGACCGGAAAGCCGAACGGCAGCATGGTTTACTGCACCAACTGCCGACGATCAACCACCCCATGCCAGGGCGGCGGCACCGGAGCCCCCGCAATGGTCATCGCCAATCAGTGGGCCTGCCTATAACAGCCCACCGGAGTGATAGCGTCAAAAGCCCAAGCCAGAGCCGCAGCGTGACGTGGATGTGAATTAGTGGTCTTTAGTCGGTATTCCGTAACCTACGCGAAATGTGGATCTTTAGAAGCTGTTGAGCGATTCCTTTTCGATGATCGTCAGACGTTGGGCTGTGCATTGAACTTACTTCAAGGTGGCCAAGATGTCTCATAAGAACATCAATGGTCGTGCCGGTTGCGAGAAGTTTGTAAATCCCATTGATGTACATATCATATTCGTCGTTTGGGCCGGAATCGTTTATGCCGATTGGATCCCATTCGTTGAACAGGACATCTCGGATCCTATCTCGGACAACATTTACTCGCTCGACCAATTCTCTTTTCATTAGGTCACCATTCTGTTCTAACTGCACCAGACCTCGCCTTGTTTACACATCTTTTCACGCTATGGATAAAGCGCTCTGGGCAAATACGGCGAACGTTAAGAGTAGACTAAGGGAGATACTTTTAAGATATACACTATGGTTGACAGTATCCCACATTCGGGTGCTGTCAACGACATTTTTCTGACTACTGACTACGCCGGCCGCGTCGCCATCTAAAGAGTGTTAGCATCCCAACTAGAAGCCCGAGGCTGCAGCGTGACGTGGACGTGAATCATTGTCAAAACCGGTAGCGATAGCGACTGGGCTCTTCCCGGAATAATCAGAACGCTTCTGATGAAATAGGAGAAACACAAGGCTTGAAACCTACAACAACATCCCACCCCGCAGATCGACCGCTGAAATGGGCAGGAATTTCGTCGCTTGTGTTTCTCATCCTGCTGATCGTTATTGCCATACTTTTCGTTAAGTACTCGGCGGAAGATGAATTCGACCTGATCGGGGCTGTCTCTTTTATCTCACTATGCTCGGCTGTTGTGATCGTCCTTATTTGTGGCGCATGGTTCGGCTGGGCACGCGGTGGCCTAAAAAGATATTTATGGCTTCTACCAATATTCGCATCGGCATTCCTGGTGTTGATTTGCATCGACGATCTCGTCACGAGCGGATCCAATTCGACCGTTGGACATCTGCTAAGCGATATCGGGCATATTTTTTACGTTGAACTATGGGGGGCAAGGTTCCGAATGATCTGCTCCATCGCGATGTTTTCGTTTTACTCCGTCGCCTTCTACCGTCTAATGAAACACAAGCCT
>JAYSZT010000133.1:0-4554 GCA_043737915.1 Acidobacteriota bacterium | reverse complement strand
CGGCATCGCGAGACCGAAAGATAGGTGAATTCTTGTACGAGCGAAGTCTCGACCTCGACATCCGGGTACAATTCCAAGAAAGGTTCGGCAGTCTGCCTCGTCCGAACGTAAGGCGAGATGACGATCAGATCAGGGCGATCATCGATCGAATTGACAAGCTCATCAGCCGCCTTCAAGCCCGTCTCAGAGAGCGGTATCTCGCGCGTCGTCGACGTCGTCGCCCCAATATTCGCCAAACTCTCAGCATGGCGTATGAGCCAGAAATCCTTCATCTCTACTTCGCCATCGCGTCCGTCACCTTGATCTCGCCCGCGACGATCTTCTTTTTAGATTCTTCGACGCGGAGCAAAACATCGGCCGGAATTATGCCCTCGTTATTTTTGTCCATCGCGAAGGCGACGCCGTCCTTATCAAGGCCGAAGGCGTGAAAACCGCCTGCGAATTTACCATCTAAAACTTCTTTGACAGCGTCATAAACTGCATTATCAACCCGTTTTACCATCGAAGTGAGGACAAATCCCGGTTTCTGTCCATTTTGGTTTGAGTCGACACCGATGACGAATTTGTTCGCCTCGCCCTGTTCGTTTCGGCCGTACTGCTCGACGGCATCAAAGGCACCGAGACCGGAATTCCCTGCCGCGGTGAAGATAACATCGGCACCTTTCTCGATCTGGGCCAGCGACAATTCCTTGCCCTTGCCGGGATTATTCCAGGCGGCGTCAGTCACGCCGACGTAATTGTCGATGACTCTGATGTTTGGATTTACCGATCTCGCACCTTCTTCGTAGCCGGTCTCAAATTTATGGATAAGCGGAATATCCATCCCGCCGACAAAGCCGAGCACACCGGTCTTAGATTTCGACGCGGCGATCATCCCGACCAGATAAGAGCCCTCGTGTTCGCGAAAAACCAGTGACGCGACATTCTTCATCGGCGTCTTTCCATCCTCCTCGAAGATCACACCGTCGACGATCGCAAATTTAATATTCGGGTAATTAGCCGCAACCTTTTGCATGATCGGACCTTGCGCAAAGCCGATACCAATGATCAGATCAAAATCCTTTTCGGCGAATGCCCGCATTGCCGGTTCGATCGAGGTCGGATTTCCGGGTTCGACATCGTAAAGACAGATATTCAGATCTTTTTCCGCTCGCTGCACGCCTTCCCACGCCGCGGCGTTGAACGATCGATCGTTCTTTCCGCCAATGTCAAAAACGATGCCAACCTTGGTCTTACAGTCAGAGCGCCTGGCCTCAGTGCGTGCGGTACACGATGAGATCAAAAATGCCGCTGCCGAAAGAACGATAAATATTGCCGCTGATCGAATCTTCATAACTCCCTAAACCCTCGCTCTGATCATTTTTTGAACTTTGGGGATCACACTCGATATTTTATACGCTCCCTGAAGCTTTTCGCTAACCCGGTTTGCGTCCGCAGCCGTTCTGCAATAAACAATGCCAAGCGTGTCGCCGCGTCCAACTTCTGCACCGATCTTCGCTACCGATTCAAAACCAACGGCGTAGTCGACCTTATCTTCTGCCTTCACGCGTCCGCCGCCGATCGTACACACCGCTTCGCCAACCGCCAATGCATCGACTTCGGCGACGTAACCATCCGTTTCGCAAAATATTCTGTGGGTATACAGACCTTTCGCTAGCATCTTATCCGGCTTGTCGCAGATCGTTGGATCACCGCCCTGAAGTTCTATATTCCGCTGAAAACGTGCCAACGCTTCGCCCGAATCTAACACTTTTCGGATCATCGCCTTCGCCTCACGATCTGTTCGAGCGGTCTTTGTCTGAATGAGCATATTGGCCGTCAACTCGGTAGACAGATCAAGCGTCGGCTTCATCACATCATCGCTTTCATTTCGAAGGATCTTGATGCACTCAAAGATTTCGAGCGAATTACCCACAAACTTCCCGAGCGGCTCACTCATATCAGTGATCAACGCTTGCGTATCGACCCCAAATGACCGGCCAGTCGCACATAGAGCTTCGGCGAGTCGCTTGGTTTCGGCGAATTTTTGAATAAAGGCGCCCGATCCGGTTTTAACGTCAAGGACCAGAGCGTCTAGTCCTTCGGCAAGTTTCTTCGACATTATCGAAGCGACGATCAAAGGAATGTAAGGCACCGTCGCGGTCGAATCGCGAAGCGCGTATATCTTCTTATCAGCCGGAGCGATGCTTTTAGTCTGACCGATCAGCCCAAAACCGCATGCTTTGATCACCTTTTTCAATTTCGCGAATGAAAGGTTTACATCGTAACTCGGGATGGACTCGAGCTTGTCGAGAGTTCCGCCGGTATGCCCAAGGCCTCGGCCGGAAACCATCGGAACCGCAACGCCGCACGCGGCAGCGATCGGAGCGATAATAAGCGAGGTCTTGTCTCCGACGCCTCCCGTTGAGTGTTTATCAGCTTTCGGAGCATCGATGTCGGAAAAGTCCATCACCGTGCCTGACTCGAGCATCGCCCGCGTGACCATGTCCTGCTCACGCTGATCGATGCCGTTGATGAACATCGCCATCAGCAGTGCCGAGATCTGATAATCGGCCCAGGACGCGTCGCAAACTCCATCAATGAACGACGATATCTCGCCATCCGACAACGCTTTACCGTCACGTTTTTTTGCGATTATTTCCTGTGGCCGCATCCTTTGAGTTTCGCACAGTTAGTTAGCGTTTTAAATTCGCCGATCGAAAGGATTCGAAGATGAGTGACTGATTAGTGCCGCAACCTACGACTTCGAGATAAGAACGACCGCATCTGCTCTGATCGCCCTCGATTCCCCGACCGCATCTACGCCTTCCCCGGTTTTCGCTTTAACGCTGACCTGTTCGAGGTCGATACCGGCAGCGGCGGCGATTCCTACACGCATTTCGTGAATGAAGTGGTTCAATTTCGGCTTTTCAAGACTGACGGTCGAGTCGATATTTTCGATCCGATAGCCTTGCTCACGAATCAGTCCCGCAGCGTATGCCAAAAACTTCGAACTCTCAGCTCCGCGCCAACGCTCGTCACTATTCGGAAAATGAGAGCCGATATCGCCAAGTGCGAGGGCACCAAGAACCGCGTCGGTGATCGCGTGGAGCAAGACATCGGCATCCGAATGGCCATCTGCACCAAGCCCGGACTCGATTCTAACGCCGCCGATGACAAGCGGCCGACCCTCGACGAGACGGTGTATATCATTGCCGAAACCTATTCGCAAAGTCATATTCCTTTCGCTTCTTGCCGCAGATAAAATTCAGCGAGACTCAGATCGTCAGCATGGGTGATCTTGATATTCCGGCTACTTCCCTCGACAAAACTTACCGGTTCGCCGATCTTCTCAACGAGATAGCACTCGTCGGTCGCATTCTCATCTGGTTCGTTGCTCGATAAGGCACGTCTTAGGATGTCGAATTTAAATGCCTGCGGTGTGTACGCCCGGCGAAGCGTCGTCCGGTCGATCGTCTCCGCGATAAATGATCCGTCCACACGCTTTATCGTATCCGTGACGCTGCCGACCAAACAGGCCGCACCGGTGTTCGAGGCAAGTTCCACTGTCGCATCGATCTCCGAACAAGTGACCAGAGGCCTCGCCCCGTCGTGAACCAATACCACTTCGGTTGCAGTATTTACCGCACTGAAGCCTCGCCGGACCGAATCAACCCGCGTCGCTCCGCCGATTACTATCGATGTGAGTTTTGAAAACGAGACCTCACGACTGATAAGCTCAAACTCTTCGCGGCCGGAACTCGACAAAACAAGTACGATCTCGTCGACCGAACTGCATTTTTCGAAACGTTCAACTGTGTGAATTATTACGGGCTTACCCAGAATTTCGAGGAATTGTTTCGGACGCTCCGAACCGAAACGTTTCCCGGTTCCCGCAGCTACGATGATCGCAGTATTCATAGCCAGTTACCGGCTTTCGGTTTCCGGTTGTCAGTAGTCCTTTCCATACTTTCTATAATACACCCAAATACTGTTACTGACGCGACCATTGACTGCTGACTACGGACTACTCGCTTCATGTCATTCCATTTCTTCAATGATCGTATTTTGCCGCAGGTCACGGGTTCCCTTTCGAAAATCCATCGAGCGAGAATCGTGGATGCCGACGTGGCTCTCGGCATTCTCCTCTTTCTCTTCCCAAAGGCGGCCAAAGATCATTTTGCCGGCCGTCGTTTGCAGAACACTTGTGACTGCGATATCAGCGGTTTTACCGATCAGCCTGCGGGCATTATCGACCACGACCATCGTTCCGTCATCGAGATATGCAACGCCCTGGTTATATTCCTTGCCTTCCTTGAGTAGAAAAACTCGCATTGCCTCGCCGGGCAAAACGACGGGTTTCAATGCGTTTGCAAGTTCGTTAATGTTCAGGACAGCAACGCCGCGAAGCTCAGATACCTTATTGAGATTGAAATCGTTGGTGACGATGACCGCGTCGAGCAGTTTCCCGAGTTCGATGAGTTTCAAATCGACCTCTTTCACTGTCGGAAAGTCCGTTTCGACGAGCTGAATATCAAGATTGCTGTTGTTTCTCAAACGCTGAAGCATATCCAG
>JAYSZT010000132.1:0-4554 GCA_043737915.1 Acidobacteriota bacterium | reverse complement strand
GAGTCGTTTACGCATCAAAAGATCGACCGCCGGGTCACAGTTCTCGTCGGAAGAGCAACTGATGAGACCAATGTTCGGCAGTTCGGCAGCGAACACGCACGCGATCGCCCCGACGCCCTCGCGAATGGCATCTGCGACGCGATTCGCGACTTTTTTCGGATGCACGGTAAGTAGCAAGCTCCGCCCAAGGTCTGAGATGAATTTCAGATCGTTGGTCGTGTTATCAGTTGCCGGAACCGTTTGCGCAGAACGCCCGACTTTTTTTGTGGCCGAAGAAGCTAGCATGTTTTTATGGCCGGTAACGGGACCGTCACGTGAGGATTATCGGCTTGGCTGAAGAGGTAAATCACGGGACTTGGAGAGAGTGGGTTACCTCTCTATAGATTACAAACGATTTTTAACATATTGTCAACAGATTTAACATTATAAGGAATACGTTGACAGCTATCGATTTAGAGATGAATATAGAGAGAATGGAACGAAAGTCCAAAATTACGCGATATGTCTTGGCATTGATCGCTGTCGCGGTATCTTTTACCGCTTCATATTCTGTTTATTCGCAAGAGATCGTCGATAAAACGATCGCAACCATCAATGACGGCGTGCGTACTGAGCTGATCACATATTCTGATCTAAAATGGCAACTCGCCCTGCAGCCGAACGCACCGCTCGACACGCCGCTTTCCGAGGATCTCAATCGCGTCCTGCAAACGCTCATCGACCAACGCCTGTTCGCTCTCGAAGCCGAACGTCTGCCCCGCCTAGCACCGACCGAGGAAGAGATCGCCCGCGAGATCACAAAGACGCTGTCATATTTCCCATCGACCGCCGCCTTCGAAAGTCGCCTCAAACAGGTCGGGTTCGAGTCGGTCAAGGACGACAATTTCGAGCGAATAATTGCTCAACGCGTCGCGATCAATAACTACATCGATTTCCGCTTTCGCTCGTTCGCCGTTGTTACGCCGGATGAACAAACGCGTTATTATCGCGACGTTTTCTCACCAGATTTCCGCAAGCGTTTCCCGGGTGTAGTGCTACCGACACTCGACGAAAAACGCGAAGAGATCCGCCAGATCCTCACCGAAGAACGCGTCGCCACCCGCATCGAAAGCTTCCTCGACGAAGCCAAACGCCGCGTCGAGATCTATATTTTGATCGAAGTATAGTTTTAGGCAGGAGAGGCATCGCGACCAATAGCGCAGAGATCGATCGCGCCCGGTGAGGTATGTGGTGGAGAGAGTAGTTTTGAAACGGATCGGTCTCGAATCTTTGGGTAATGTCCCATTATTTTTTGTTGTTTGAAACCCAGATCCGTTTTATCATCTTTGTTACCAGATAGATTTTAGGGAGCCATCGATGAAGCAAAAAGCATTACTTTTCATTGGTTTGATCGTTCTTGCGGGTGCACTCGTTTACAAGCGGACGGCTGAAAGTCGTCCGTCGATCAACGCACCACGCGTGGCTCCGATCTCGGCACCGATGACCGCGAAGGCGGTCGGCTTCGCAGAGTCGGGGCGTATTTCAGAAACTGTATCGGCTCCACCGTCTCGAACCGGCAAACCATTTGCTATTAAAGAGATACCTTCGTCATATCCGGCAAACTCGGCGTCAAAACTCGACAGTCAAGGCGAATCATCCCTCGCCCGGACATCGGTGATACCGATGCCGACGCCTTCGCTAACATTTGACGGCCTGTCGAATTTCAATAATATCGACGCCTACCAAGCCGTGATCATTCCCCCGGATGTCAACGGCGATGTCGGGCCGGATCACTATGTACAGGTCGTCAACGCTCTCGTTCGCGTTTACAACAAAAGCGGCGATCCGCTGACGCCACCGTTCAAACTCAGCACGCTCTTCGCCCCGCTTAATACGGTCTGCTCAACGCGAAATGACGGTTTGCCGGTCGTCGTTTATGATCCGCTCGCTGACCGCTGGCTGATCAGCCAATATTGCAGCGCGTTTCCACCGTTTCGGCAGATGATCGCGGTTTCGAAAACCAGTGACCCGACGGGTGCGTGGTACGCCTATGAATTCGCAATGCCTAACGTCAAGATCAACGATTTTGGCAAGTTCGGCGTTTGGCCGGACGGTTATTATATGTCGACCGAGGAGTTTACGGGTTCGGACTATTCAGGAATGGGAATGTTCGCCTTTGACCGCACCAAACTGCTCGCGGGCGACCCGACGGCGAGCTACATATATTTCAGCCGTCCCTCGATCTCAGCCGCTCGGCGTGGAAACATTCTTCCGGCCGACCTCGACGGCCTCCGGACTCCGGCGCTGGGAACCCCGAATATTTTCGCGGGCTATTCAGCCGACGAATACGGCGAGGCGGGGGACGCGATCCGCCTGTTCGATTTTCACGCTGATTTTACAAATCCATTGTCCTCAACATTTACCGAGCGGCCGGAAAGTCCGCTGACCGTTGCCGCGTTCGACCCGACCAGCCCGCCGGACAGGACCGACATCGCCCAACCGTCGCCCGGCGAACGCCTCGACTCGAACAGCGACCGATTGAATTACCGGCTCGCGTACCGTAATTTCGGTACGAGTGAATCGCTCGTCTTAAATCAAACCGTCAGAGTTTCCAGTGCTGAGCCGTATCGTGCCGGTGTCCGCGTTTACGAGCTCAAGCGAACAGGCTCTGCATTTTCCGTTGCCGAGCAATCGACGATCGGTGACAACTCCGTGTCGAGATGGATCGGCAGCGTCGCTCAGGATAATCAGGGGAATATTGCCGTCGGTTATAACTTTGGCAACGAGACCAAAGAACCGTCGATCCTTTATTCCGGTAGACTCGCGACCGAACCAGCCGGAACTTTTCGGCAGGAAGAAACCCTCATCGGCGGCACCGGCGTGCAAAAAGCATTCGGCTGGCGTTGGGGAGATTATGCCGGGCTGGCGGTCGATCCGGTCGACGATTGCACGTTTTGGCAAACCGGCCAGTATTACACGCAGGCGAGCGAGGATTTCAGCGATTTCACATGGCTGACGCGAATCGGCAGATTCAAGTTCAACGAGTGCACGCCGGCCCCGAGAGGCTCAATCGAGGGAACGATCACAAACGCAACCACTGGAGCTCCGATCGCCGGAACTGCGATCAGTGTTTATCCATACACCCGAACAACCGCAACAAGCGGCACATACGGCCCGGTCAACGTGTTGCCAGGCAGCTATGAGATCACGGCGACAGCACGCGGGTTTCGACAGGGTGCTGCGGTAATTCCGGTCACGGACGGCCAAGCGGTCGTTCGCAATTTTGCTCTCGAACCTATCGCTGTGATCGAATCAACAGGCATTGAATTCACCGCTGAAAGCTGCCGCGTCAACCGCGTGGCCGAGCCGGGAGAGACGATAACGGTCAACGTGCCGCTTCGAAATACCGGCACGACCACTGCTCAGAATGTTAAAGCAGACATTGTCGCTATTAACGGCATTACAAATGTCAGCCCGACACAAACATACGGAACGATGCCGCCGGGCGGTCCAGTTGTGACGCGGTCATTTACGTTTACGGTGTCGCCAACAGTTAGCTGCGGAGCTTCGCTTATTTTACCGATCAACGTCGCGGATGGGTTTCTGTCGCTGGGCGTCCTTCAGATACAGCTCGCCAGCGGCGAGCCGCGCGTCGCATTCTCGCAAAATTTCGACCGCACCTCGCAAGGATTTTTGCCGGTTCGCTGGATGCGTTCAGCGACGAATATCGACGGTTTGCCGGACGGACCGCGAAACTGGCGCGTGAGCACCGCTCGCTCACAATCCGGCTCAAAGGCTCTTTTCTCGCCCGATCTCAACCAAGTCGGCCGCAGCGAAATCCTGACGCCCGTCTTCGCCGTCACCACTGCTGACGCCAAACTCTCGTTTCGAAACTGGTATGAGTTTGAGACAACATTTCTCCGCAACCGTCTATATGATGGCTCCGTGCTCGATATTAAGATCGGGAACGCACCGTGGCAGGACATCATCGCCGCGGGCGGTGCTTTCGAATCCGGCGGCTACGACGGACCGCTCGATGCCTGTTGCCAAAACCCACTCGCGAATCGCCCGGGCTGGTCGGGTCGCAGTGGCATCAATCAAACATCCGAATTCATCACGACCGCCGTTCGCCTGCCCCCAACCGCCGCCGGGCAACAGGTTCAACTCCGCTGGCAGGTCGGTACCGACGTCGGCGGCCTGCGCGAGGGCCAGTACATCGACGACCTTGTCGTCACCGACGGCTCGGTTTGTAGCTGCGTTCAATAATCAGAACCGCCTGCGTCGGCGGGCGGCCTCAATTAAAGATCGAATTAACCCCGATATTCCAAACAATAACGTAGACACCCGCACGTTCTTATCCGCGATTTCCGTGTTCATTTGCTGTAAAATCTCGTCTTCGTCTCGATAGACGTAGTCTATCCGTGAGTTTTTTGAAAATCCCGGTCTTGACCTCTGAACGCAAGAAAAGTATTATTCTTAGTTCACCTGCCGGGGTGGCGAAATTGGTATACGCACTAGACTCAAAATCTAGCGGGCTTAACGCCCATGTCGGTTCGACTCCGACCCTCGGTACCA
>JAYSZT010000131.1:0-10191 GCA_043737915.1 Acidobacteriota bacterium | reverse complement strand
CTTCCATCACATTCGTCGCATTTCTCGAGTCGCGGGATCCGCAGTTTCTCGTCCTTTCCGGTCGCGGCTTCCTCGAGCGTGATCTCGAGGTCGTAACGTAGATCGGAGCCTCTCTGAACGGTCGTTCGCCGGCCCTGACGCTGGCCAAACATATCGCCGAACCCGAACATGTCGAAGATATCCTCGATATTCGAATAACCCGGATCGAATCCCGCTCCCTGAGCGCCTGCCGCATGTCCGAAACGATCGTACGACGCACGTTTCTCGGAGTCCGACAAGACCGAATATGCCTCGGCCGCCTCTTTGAACTTATCTTCCGCCTCCGGATTGTTCGGATTTTTATCCGGGTGGTGCTGAACCGCAAGCGTCCGGTATGCCCGTTTGATCTCAACCTCCGTCGCGGTACGCGCGACGCCTAAAACTTCGTAATAATCTCGCTTTGCCATATAAACTAAACTCAGACCTTATATCTGAAATCTGAAAAACGTCAGTCCAAACACTGGAACTGACGCATTTCTTATTTTGCGATATTGCCGTGAATTTCTCAAGTAACCATGGTGTGACGGCGGCCGCAAGCTTTTCACCCAAAATTAAAAAAAGATGCCGCGAGCATCATGCTTTGCGGCTTCGTTTCTTGTCACTTATCACTCGTCCCGTTTCACTTGCCTCACTATTGTTAAGTTCTCGTACCAATCGTTGACCTTCTTCTCCAAAACACAAGCGTCCTCCGTCGAACGAAACTCCACAAAGCAATACCATAGGTTTACAGATAATAACCCTTGATCGGAGATTGTTCCGCCTCTCCAATAAGAATTCTCGGGTGAAACGCGGCTCCGTCGCTGTCTATCTCAAACGGTTTCGATTTGCAAACACCTGGAACCTGTTCAATAGACCAAGAGATCTTACAAAAATTCCTTAATTATATGTATGTGCATTTCGTCAAAGGAGTTCCAGCGACACACTAAGGAGAAACCACCCTGAACCAATCTCGCATTACCTGTCGAATTCGATCAACTTCCTCGTCGGTTATATTCGTCATATGACAAATAGTATTGCGAAGATGTGAGATATGACGGGCTTCTTGCAGGAGAGCCTTGTCCCGCACGATATCTTGAAAGTGAACCTTCCATAGATGTTCGATAACACTAAGAAGTTGGGGATACGTAAGGAGCGCTGACTTTCCCCGCGATCCCAATGCCATCCAGCTTTTCACTTCTTCGGTTTCTTCGAGGCGCTTTACTTCCGCTTGTACATCAGCGGGTATCTTGTCCCACCATAATTGAGAGCTGTCATTGGACAGCACCTCAATGACAAATTGACGAAGATAGTTCTCAAAAACGAAAAATAGACGATATCCGATGGCTGCAGCATTCGCCTCTTTCACCTGTTCCGGAATTGCGGTTGAGAGATCGAACATCTCCGAAATCGGAAGTGGCTCGGAATGCGCAACTTCTGGGAGTTGGCCAACCGACTTTGTCGCAGTCTGTCCTAGCATCAAGAATAGGGCCAATCGTCCATCGTCGATCATTTGAATACCTTCCTAACTGCATTAAAAATATTCATGTACGTTTCTTCGGATCCGTTCGACGGAAGATGAACTTGAATATTGTAATTGAATTCCGGACGAAGGCCTTTAAAGGCTACGGCACTTGTGGAAATCTGCTCCGCTTCTTTTGCATCGGTGTTATGGGTTTCCCTAATTGACACTTCTGGCGTGGCTACTTCCTTCAGCGGCGGATTACTTTCAAAATCAGAGATCGCGACGAGCGCCTTAAACGTGCCCACAATTTTGGTCGTCATCTGCGTGTCTGAGCCGGCCACCTGCGCCACGACGCCCTTAAGGTCTGAACCTTCAAGTTTATAGACCAACTCATTTGCGGCGAATAGTGGTTCGTAAGCCTCCCTTACGGATCGACCTATTTCAATTGCAGCAACCTTCTCGTTCTTGAGAGAAGCGTATCGCCCCGTAGGCTTTCCAGCGTTATCGATGAAACCAAGAGCTTTCATTAGGGTTATCAATGGCCGGTCAGCACTGCCTTTAATTCCAAGCGTGTTCTGAAGATACTTTTGAGTAAAGGATTCAGGAATCTTAGCTGAATGAATCTTTTCAAATAGTAGCCCAACGTTTTTGTATGTAGGTAGATAGGGTAGTTCTTGCGGCATTTTTCCTCCTAATTTCTTTATTTATTTGTTGTGTCGGCAATAAAATCGCGGCGCCTAAAATCCCGGCGCCTGACCCTGCGATTTCCCTGCAATTTCCTGCGATTTCAAACTTTGTATGTTCTGCGCCAAGTGTCGTAACACGCCTTTAGTTCCTGCTCATGGAACTTCCTTTTGCCTTCTTCCGAATTATTTGGCAACCTGCCAAGGTCCTCAGCCAAAGTGAAAAAACCCGGACCTACCTTACCTTTGATATCAACAACGACTGCGCTCAACATAGGTCGGTCACGTGCGACCTCATCCTCGGCAATCTCACCAAGCAGATGACCAACTTCTTTACCCATAAAGCTGCCGCGAAGAGGCAAGCCGGCAATCAGAGCAATTTCCTGATACGTCGTTTTGCCTCCATAACGAGCCGCATTTATCAACTCAGAAATCGCTATCAAATATTCCTTTTTTCCTCTGTATCGGTTTGCTACAACTGGCATCGTGTTTTTCTCCTTAGGTTCGTCTTCCACATCCAACCATAATCACCTATCCCACCTTTCCCACCAAGACTCTCAAAATGCGAAGCGGTCGGATCACTGAACGGCGGGATCGAGATAAACAAGATCAATGCTCTCGTTCTTAAGTAATCGCGGAGAATCTTTGGATTGTCGCCGTAGTAAAGAGTGTTCATTGGGATTGCTCACGGAAATGTAGCATTAACCTCTTTGATTGGCAAGAAATGCGAAGGCGAAGGCTTTCGGTCATCAATCACTGGAGCGGGGATGGTTTAGTTTGCAGATGATCTCGGCGAGTTCTTCGCGGGTGTCTTCGGGGAAGTACTAAAAGTACTAAAAAGGCTTCGCGCAATGCGAAGCCTTTTCTAACTAACTGCACTCAGGTGAGTGGTTCTGATCACGCTATGGTCAGCATTGCGGCGGTGATTCGGTTGGCGGCTGTTTCGAGGTTGCCGTTTATAGATGTTCGGCGATCGTTACAAATGGTGCGGCAGGGTTGGCCGGGGCGTTAGCTGAGCATTGTGGCTCGCTTGACGTAGGGTTAAAGATATTAGGTCAGGCTTAATAAATGCTGAAGGAGTATTCGACCTGTTTTGAGACGTGCAGCGGCTTTCCATCCCAGGTTGCGGGAAGGAACGTTATCTTGCGTGCGGCCGCAATGGCCTGTTCGGTAAGTCCAGCAGGAAGTCCACTGACCACTGATATCGAGCCGATGCCGCCGTTTCTGAGAAAGGTAACTCGAAGCCTTACCGCTCCCTGAACGTTAGTTTCGCGTGCAAACTTTGTGTAGGCAGGACGCGGTTTGACGAGGATAGATAGCGGTATTCGCGTTTTTCCCTCAGGCAAGGTGTAGGAATCAGTGTCTGGGTCGCCGTAGGTTGCTTCGGCACCGTCTTTTACGTCAACGCCTTTTGAGCTCGAGAGCTTGAGCCCATTTGAAAACTGAGCCTCGTTGACGACCGTGTCTTTGCGGCGCGTAATCCCAAATTCCAACCAACGGTCTTTTTCCCAAACGAGCCAACGGGTTATTACGACCGAACCAATGTCTCCCGTCGACCGCATCAGTGTCGCAGGTATTCCGAGAAGAGTAGTGTCGGATTCCGCGTAACCCCATTGTTGATCTTTTAGTTCTTTGATACGTCTCGTAAATAGATCTTTTGAGAACTTTGTTTTCGTCGGGCAGAAGTCAGGTATGGCGGTCTTGCTTTTGGCGTGCCACGAAAACTCGTACACAACTCCACCCGCGTACGCGAAATAAGAGGCACCGTCCGTTTCGGAACATAGGTCGGCTTGCTTTTGTACAACCGGCAGCTTTGGGAACTGGATAGACAATTTCTGAGACGATATCTTATACTCCGTCCATCTCACCTCTGCCGAATACGGTTTTAAGTCGAGCGTTTTCAAGTCCGGCGCTTTTAAGTCGAGTGTTACCTGCGGAAATGATGCGATACCGCATATAAATATCGTAACGACGGCGAAGGTTAGGGTTTGTGGTGAGAAACGCTTCATGATCATTTAACAGAATGTTGCCCTTAACTATCTTTTCTTGCAAGGCGACGCCGTGGGGCTCGCGTCTTTTTATTTCATTGACAGAGTTTATGGATGTTCGGCGATCGTTACAAATGGCGCGAGGGACGGGGCGGAAGTGATATTGGAGAATGGCTCGAGCCTTTTTCTCCGCCTCGGGATATAAGCGGGATCGTGAGCGTGGGTAAACTCAGACAGTGGACGGATCGATGATCACAATGTTCGGAAATCGTTTGAAATCAGGAGCGTTAAATGTCAGAAGATTGGGTATCTGATGTACGTTCATTGCGGCAACGATCCGCGTGTCATGAACCTGCTTACCCAAAACCGAATGGACCACTACCAATCGACGCCATTCCGGGTAGATAGTTGGAATATCGGGCAACAGAGTGAAAGTCGACTCTAACGCTTCGACGTCTATGTCGGTCTGCCTCGTCGTCCATCCTAAACCGTTCTTGTCGGCGGGCCGTGTGGCGACATTCCAGAATTCGATGAGATTTTGAGGGATCAGACAAAGATCGTGTCCGTCGATAAGGAGTTTTTTGACGGCCGTTAAAGCGACCGCATGCATCGGATGGGCGGGCTCGGCGAGCCGCAGGATGACATTTGTATCCGTAAGACAATCCACTGCGCTGTCAGTCCTCGTAAATTACTTCACGGCGGTCGTCTATTATAACTGGCGTGTCATAACTATGACTTTCGGCCCAACTCACGATCGATGACGCCCTTTGTTGAGGCGTTAACTTCGTCGCCCCATTTCTCCGGGCATTCCTGTGCAGCAGAGAGTCGACAAGACTGATCACTTCATCGATTTCCTTCGGCGGCAAATTGTTAATCTTGGCAATGAGCTTTTCTTCGGCAATCATGTCTGCAAAGTAACAAATTGACACTCAAAAAGCAATCTTTTTCGAAGTCGGTATCACGCCAATGTCAGCGTCGCATCTCCCGTTATAAGGCTATTGCGTAGCGGAAATTGAACACACAGCCGAATTTAGTCGCAAGGAAGGAGACCCCGTCTTGGTGACGAGGCCTCTTGGGTAGTTGAGTTGAAGGTAATAGCGTCGAGCGATCACGCCATGGTAAGCATTGCGGCGGTGATTCGGTTGGCGGCTGTTTCGACGTTGACGAGTTGTTCTTTGATCTGGCCGACGCTCTCGGATTCCATATTGTCTTCGGCTTCGTTGAGGACGCCGTTGATCGACTGCTGATCTTCGAGCGAGAGCGTCTTGCCGACCTCCATCATTGCCCGGCGGGCATTGCGGATGAGTGAGTCGAGACGGTTGCGTTCGTTGATCAGTTCCTTTTCGCCCTTGTCGCGTTCGACCGACGTTTCGGCCTCGATGATCAGGCGTTCGATCTCGCCCGGCGAGAGGCCCGACGACGGGGTGATCTGCATCGCCTGTTCGAGGCCCGTCATTTTGTCTTTGGCGGAAACACTAACGATGCCATTAGCGTCGATCTCGAACGAAACATCCACCTGCGGCACGCCACGCGGTGCCGGCGGGATACCAACAAGCTCAAATTTGGCGAGACTGCGGTTCGCACTCGAGATCTCGCGTTCACCTTGCAGAATGTGGATCTCGACCGATTGTTGATTATCGACGACCGTTGTAAAGGTCATCGTATTTTTGAGCGGAATCGTCGAGTTTCGCGAAATCAGTTTTACAAAAAGCCCGCCGCGCGTCTCGAGTCCGAGGCTCAGCGGCAGTACATCAAGCAACACGATGTCCTTGACGTCGCCCGTCAGGACGCCGCCCTGGATCGCGGCTCCCATCGCAACTACTTCGTCCGGATTTATCTCCGACGACGGTGCCTTGCCGAATACTTCCGTCACGGTCCGGGCAATGATCGGCGAACGGGTTTGGCCTCCGACCAAAATCACCTTATCAACATCACTCGGCTGAAGCTTTGCGTCCCAAAGCGCCTTTTGGCATGGCTCGACGGACGATTCGACCAGATCCTGTACAAGCTCTTCAAACTTGACGCGTGTCAGGACAGCATTAATATGCTTCGGACCTGACGGATCGGCTGCCACAAACGGCAGGCTGATCGTCGTCTCTGCAACGCTCGACAGTTCGCATTTCGCCCGCTCAGCGGCTTCCTTGAGACGCTGCAGGGCCAACCGATCGCCGCGAAGGTCGATGCCGTTCTCACTCTGAAAGCCTTCAATTATCCAATCAATGATCCGTTCGTCGAAATCTTCACCGCCGAGGAATGTGTTGCCCGACGTCGACAATACTTCGAAAACACCATCGTTGATCTCCATGATCGAGATGTCGAATGTACCGCCGCCAAGATCGTAAACTGCAACTTTCTCGGTCTTATTTTTGCCGAAACCATATGCCAGCGCAGCGGCAGTCGGCTCGTTGATGATGCGCTCGACTTCAAGGCCGGCGATCTTGCCCGCGTCGCGGGTGGCCTGACGCTGCATATCGTCGAAGTACGCCGGCACAGTTATGATCGCCTCAGTGATCTTGTCACCCAGAAACTCCTCAGCCGCCAACTTCAGCCTTTGAAGCACGATCGCGGATATCTCCGGCGGACTGTAAATGCGGTCGAGAACGCGAATATGAGCGTCGCCGTTCGGTGCCTGGACGATCTCAAACGGAACATTCGTGCGCATCTTTGCGACCTCAGGGGCGTCGAATTTGCGACCGATCAGCCGTTTGACGGCGTATAGCGTGTTCGCGGCATTTGTTACTGCCTGGCGCTTCGCGATCTGACCGACCAGTTTCTCGTCTTTGTCAGTGAAACCAACGACCGACGGAGTAGTGCGACCGCCCTCTTTATTCGAAATGATCTGAACTGTGCCGCCCTCAAGAACGGATACGCAACAATTCGTCGTGCCCAAGTCTATTCCTATTACTTTGCCCATGTTATTGAGTTCCTTAAATGGTCGAATGGTCCGACCGTTGCCTTTGGCGGGAAGGTAGTTGTCTACGCTTCGGTGGTCGAATCGTCGTGGTCGTGGTCGTGGTCGTGGTCGTGGTCGTGTTCGTGGTCGTGGTCGTGGGGATTGTCGCCGTCGGTCTCGACAAATATCTCTTCAGACGTCTCGACCGGTTCGGCTCGTGAGGGGGAATTAACGGAGTTCGGTGCGGTCACCACTTTCACCATCGAATGCCGGACAACCTTATTGCCGATGCGATAACCACGGAGTATTTCTTGCGAGATCGTATTTACCGGCAGATCGCTCTCTTCGTCTGTGGCAACGGCTTCATGAAAATTCGGGTCGAATATTTCATTGGTGCACGGTATCGGTGTGACGCCCATACCCGCAAAGATGTCGTTGAGCTGTTGATTGACGAGTGCGATGCCGTCGTATAGCTGCTGAAACTCCGGCGTCCTCTTTTCGGTGTTTTCGGGAACGGTGTCGAGAGCCCGGTTCAGATTGTCGAGCACCGGCAGCATTTGCAATGCAAGGTTCGCAATCTGATCGATGAACGAGCCGCGGCGTTCGCGATCCATACGATATTTGAAATTCTCAAAATCCTTCAATCGCCGATCGCTCTTTTCCTGGATCTCGTTACGTTCACTACGTAGTTCGAGCACCCGCATTTTGAGCGATGAAACCTCGCTTTCAAGTTCCGCGTTGCGTGCCGTGTTTATTGGCGAAGCGACCGGTTCCAACCGTTGCGTGATCGGAGGTATCGACCTCCCCATCGGAGTAAAGTCTTGGACGGCGCCCATGTCAAAGTCGGAATCGGCGATCTCGATCGATAGATCCGCCGTAATGTGGAGATCTCGTTCCTTTTCTTCGAGTTCGCGGATGAAGTCGTCGACCGAGGCGGTAGCGTCCATATCGAGTTCTTCGAGGGAATCGGAGGGTTTAGGGATTTGGTCCTGAGGGTTCATGGTCGGGCTTTGGAGGAGGCCGTGTCTAATTTTTAGAAATTTCCGTGGACATCATTCTTTCGAGCGTTTTGGCGACATACGAGACGATCGATATCATTCTGGCGTATTCGATCCTAGTCGGCCCGAGAACGCTGAGCGTTCCGACCGCCGAACTGTTGCCGATCCGGTACGGAGCCGATATCAGCGTGCAATTTTGAAATGACGGCGTCCTATTCTCAGTTCCGATGACGACCTGGACGTCGCCCTTCGATGCCGCATCACGTTCGATGCATTCCGTCAGGATCTGCATCAGACGCGATTTTTCGCCTATCGTTCGCAGCAACTCGCGAAGGCGTTCGAGATCGGCAAAATCGCTTTTGGACAAGATATTCGACGTGCCGTCAACGAAAACTTCACCGAGCCGGTCATCTTCGCCCTCGATACTGCCGGAGCAGAGGATCACCGCCGTTTGAAGTAACTTATCGAATAATGCCTTCTCCTCGTGCATCAGGAGCATTATCTCCGCACGGATCTCGGCTAAGCTCTTTCCGGAGAATTGCTTGTTAAGGTAATTCGCCGTACGTTCAAGTTCCTCGCGGGTAAAGGTCACGTTGACCCGAATTATCTTGTTGTGAACAATATTCGGAGCAGAGACTAAAACTACGAGGATCCGATTGTCGGAAAGATTGACAAACTCGATATGCTGCAGGCGATCACTCGCCAGAGAAGGAGAAACCACGATGCCGACGTTATTAGAAAGAGCCGATAACAACTGCGAGGTACGTTCCATTAACCGATCCGGCGTGTCTGAAATATCCATCGAATTCATACCGTATTCCTCGCCTATGCGGTGAAGGTCGTCATTCGAAATACTTAGTACGCCAAGCAGGTTGTCAACGTAAAACCGGTATCCAGTATCAGTCGGAACGCGTCCGGCGGAGGTATGGGGTTGCTCGAGCATTCCCATCTCTTCCAGTTCACCCATCACGTTGCGGATCGTTGCCGAACTCATGCCTGTGGCGTTGGCAAATTTGTCTGCAAGCACTTTCGAACCTACAGGCTCGCCCGTGACGAAGTGTTCATTGATAATGGCCGTTAAGATTATCTGACCGCGAGAATCGGGAAAAACTATATTTTTCCTACCTTCAGACATATTATCGCGAACAGTTTTTGATTGAGTTTGATGCATTCGGCCTTTCGGCTGTATGCTTTTCCCATATAAAGAAATAGCACCTTAGCCGCCCTAGTGTCAATAAAAACATTAAAATAAGATAAACATTATTGTGACCATTCAATTTGATCAGATACGCGATCTCTACGCCGAGGCCTTTAGCTGGTACGACCAGAAACGAGCGGTGCCTGAGATCCACATCTCATTTTACCCGTATGTCGGCATAAATCATACGATAAGAGTGCGCGACGGCCAAATATTTGTCCGCATCGGCGAGATCTGCCGCGAAATGCCGCTCGCAAGTCACAAAGGCCTCGCCTATATTCTGACCGGCAAATTACTAAGAAAAAAGATACCGACCGGTGCGCGTGAGGTTTATTCTGCCTACACAAAGACCACCGAGATGCGCGAAGAGGCGGTTGTCCGAAAGCAAACGAGAGGCAGAAAGGTAGTGACGACGTCAAAAGGTGCTGTCTACGATCTCGACGAGCTGTTCGAAAAGATCAACCGCGAATACTTTCAAGGCACAATCCCCAAACCGGTCCTGACCTGGTCAGCCAAAAAAACCTATCGCATTCTCGGCCACCACGACGCCGCCCACGAAACCGTTGCCATCAGCCGGTCGCTCGACGATCCGTCAGTCCCGCGATACGTCGTCGAATACGTCATCTATCACGAAATGCTCCACATCCACCACCCGACGAAGTACATCGCCGGCCGCAGATACAACCACACCCCCGCCTTCAAACGCGACGAAGCAAAATTTGCGCATTTTCAACAAGCCGAACTGTGGATCGAGAAAAATGTCAGGAGTTTGAAGAAAGACGCGAAGAAAAAGTGATCTCAGAGACGCGGAAATACTCCCGGTCGCCAAAGGCGACAAACCTATAAAGCCTAGGGTACAACGAGCGAAGCGAGTGAAACCCTGGGACGGCTCCGTAGAACATTCTCCGTCCCTGAAAGGGACGAACAATCGTGCGGCGGTTTGTTGCTCCC
>JAYSZT010000130.1:0-10218 GCA_043737915.1 Acidobacteriota bacterium | reverse complement strand
GTAACTTCTTCCGTCCTTTTCCATAGTTACAAGGCAGCGCAAAAATCCCGGTTCGCTCAATGTTCCGGATTCGATCGTTAAGCTTTGCGCGGAGGTCGAACCGTTATTCGACTTACCGCACGGCGGAGTTTGGAAAGGGTTTCGCAAGGAATAAATAACTGAAAACAACGACGCCAAGGCTCCAACCTACTGCGCGTCTGGTTACTCAGTATCACTCCGTGAGTTTGAGTCATTTCTGGTGTTAAATCAGAAGGTTATGTCACACTGATCCCCGCGCGGCGCTACAGTTTAGCCTAGAGGACAGGAATCCGAATCTCTGGCTGAGGGCCAAATGTTATTCACAACTCGGCGACCGAGATGACGTCGATAAATTATCTGATGGCTTGAGCAAAGTCGGAGACAGATGAAAGCCTAACAGGAAACAGTTTGAGCGTCTCGTCCATATCAATAAGAGTTCCCTGTGAATAATTAAGCATCAGTGCGGCGAACGTCTTATCCAGCGGATCGCCGTCGCCTTCTACTTGTCCCCGGAGAGCTTGTTCGGGTACAAATTGGATTTCGAATTTTTGTCCACGAGCTTTTTCGAAAATCTGTACTACCTCTAAAGGACTCAACGCTTCAGGTCCGCCCAATTCAATAACGGCGTTTCGCGCTCTCGAATTGGTTATTGAGCCTGCGGCAAATTTTGCCACGTCTTTATAAGAGATCCAGTTCGTCTTTTTTTCTCCTGACCCGTAGATCTGAGCCTTAGCGTTATCGGCGTCAAAGCCTAAACCGGGACTGAACCAAACTTCCATAAAAAAGGTAGGCTGCAAAATGGTGTAATCGAGTCCGCTATTTTTGAGATGATCTTCAACCGTACGTTTGGCATCTTGTAGCGGAAATTTGACATCAGCGTGAGGAAAAGAAATAAGTACAAAATGCTCAACATGTGCCGTTTTTGCCGCATCGATAAGATTTAATTGCCCTTCTAGATCAACCGTTCGAATAGAGTCGCCTTCCTCTTTGGACAGTGTTGCAGAAGCTGTCGATATAACCGCCCTCACTCCATAACAAGCGTCTGCAAGAGACAGCGGTTGCTTTAGATCGCCCCTCGCGATTTCTACGTTAAGGCTTTCGAGCTGTGAAATTTTACTTGGGTCCGATTTAGTTCTGACTAGAGCCCGCACGGAATTGCCTTGGGAAGAGAGCAAGCGACAAATCTCGCTTCCAAGTAAGCCCGTGGCACCAACAACTAAATTCATATATTTATCTCCTAGGATGAATATTAATATAGGAAGTGCTTTCTCAAAATTTTAACCTGTCGAAAGTGCCGCTTTGGCCAATTGATGCCTAGAATTCAACAAATTAGAGGGATCAGTCTAAATTAATCTTTCGCAAAACTGCAAGAAAACGCGGCTCGTCGCGCAATCGGTCGAATCGAGGATTTACGCCCGCGGACACCAGCCACCATGAATGCTCGTCCGCTGCTTTTTCAAGTTGCGTGAGTGCTAAATCGTTTTCCTGCAATCCGCTGTAAATTTCGGCCATTCCGTAAGCCGTTACATAATTTTTTGCCGACAAATCCTTCAGACGTTCTACTATTTCGAGGGACTTTTCTATCCTACCGGAAACAGCGTAAATGTGAGCTAGAGACGTTAGGGCAAACGTGTTATTGGGCGCCAGCAACAACGCCTGATTAGTTGTCAAAATGGCATCTTCATACTGGCCGTTTTGTTCGTAAGCCATTCCCAAATAGGCGTATCCGGGGAAAAAGGAAGCCTCTATTTCGAGGGCGTTTCGATATATATCAATTGCCCTATCGTAGCGGCGCATATAGTAAAACGGCAAGCCGCATGCGATGTTGATGATCGGCGAAAGCGGGTCAAGTGTTTGAGCCTGTTTCATCAGTGCGATCGATTCTGCAAAGTTTCGCCTCATAGTCAAACAGAAACCATGCCAGTGATAAGCAATCGAATAGTTCGGATTTATTTCCTGTGAGCGATTGAAATGTTTTTCCGACGCCTGCCAGTCCCAATCGTAATTGTTTTTAATAAATGCCAGTGTGGCATGCCCTTCGGCTAATTGATCGTTGATCTCCAGAGCTTTCTCCGCTGCGGCTTTTGCCTTTGGAATGGCAAATTCTGGAGACATCGCTCCGATCGTTGCAAATGAAATATACGAATCGGCCAACCCGGAATATGCCAACGCGTAATTCGGGTCGCAATCGAGAGCTTGCTGAAAACACTCGGTGCCTTTTTTCATCCATTCTGCGGTGCGTTTATTCCAGAAATAACGTCCTTTGAGGTAAAAATGATACGCCTCCGAACTGCCGGTCTTGAGCGTCGGGAAGTTTTTTGTCTCACGGCGGGTTAATTTTAAACGCATTTTACTTGAAATTTCACGTGCGATCTCGCCCTGAACTTCAAGCAGGTCGGTTAATTCCCGATTATATTGTTCGCCCCACAATTGAGCCGCGTCAACGGTCTGCACAAGCTCGACTTTGATTACGAGACTGCCTTTGAACAAACGAATTCTGCCGGTGACAATTGCTTCGACATCGAGATCCGCCCCGATTCGCTGCGGATTGATGTTGAGCGTTTTATAACGAAAAACCGATGTCCGAGCCATCACGCGCAGGCGCGGAAGCAACGAGAGGTTGTCTATTAAGCTTTCGGAAATTCCCTCAGAAAGATAATCCAGATCTGCATCGCCAGTATCATTAATGAGCGGCAAAACGGCGATTGAATTAATTGATTGGGTCAATGTTCGATTTAAGGCGACAGGCGGGTTTTCACCCCGCTCATTTGCCAAGGGCTTTGAAAGTCCGTTTCCCGGAAATATTTGCGGGCTTCGCGTTTCCAGCTCACCGATAATTTCATCAATCAAAGCCTGCCGAAAAATGTGCCTTTCCACCACGATTCCAGCTTCGTTGTTCAATTCGTCCGAATCAGAAACGAAACGATAACCGCGACGAGGAACGGTTTGAATAAGATTTTTTCCTAGTCCAGACTCGTCAAGTGTCTTACGTAAAATGTAGATGTTGTTTGAGAGGACGCTTTCTTCAACAAAGGTTTCTTCCCAAACGGCGTCGAGTAGCTCGGATTTCGAGACGACTTCGCCGCGATTTCTGAGAAGCACGATGAGCAGTTCCACAGCTTTCGGCGGCAGCGGTACAATTTCGCCGCCGCGTCGGAGGATCTTGCGTTCAGTGTCCAGATCAAACCCGGAAAAACTATTACCTTCGTTCATTTCTCGCATCCGTGGCAAACGCAACCGCAAAACTCTAAGAATGAAAAAAGAGAAAAAAGAGAGAAAAGCCAGAGGACTTTCTACCACCGCACCACTTATAAATATAACGGAGAAGAAAGCTTTCTCTGCTCGTAGACAGATTATATTAGCTTTTTTAACGGAAGAATGAAAAGTGTCAAGAATTTAGCAGCCGCTACCCGTCGCCACGAATTTTTTGTAGTGAGGCAACGCCAGCGTTACCAGCTCTTTTGTGAAAAATGTGACGCGGACACCGAGTTTGTCTCCGTCGACGATGCAGTCTTGTTTTCCGGTTTCGCGACTCGCGAAATTGTCGGGCTGGTCGACAACGGTAAGCTGCATTTTCGGGAGACGACCGGCGGTCACTTGTTCGTTTGCCAAACATCGATAGGCGCAATTGCTTCGGAAGAATTCTTGATTTCTTCCACAAATCAAAATGGAAAACCCGAGCCGGATTTTACTCGGGAGCCTGGAGTTTAAGTAAAATGTTAACCAGAAAATTAATTTGTTTATCAGGTTTCGTCATCTTCGCGGTAATAACGGTCTTGACACAAATTCCGGTTCCTTCGGCAAAGGCGGAGGGCTTTTCTCCATTCGGTCTAGCTTCCCAGTGGAATTGGAACGCCGGTTCTCTCGCATTTTTTAATTTTCGGACGGCAGACGCAGCATCTACACCGCTTCCCCAGACCGTCCAATTTAGCACAACTACCAATAGCGCGGCCGAAGGAACGAACGCTACTATTATCCTACAACGCCAAGGCGATTCGATCGGCCCGGTGTCCGCCAAAGTTACGATCACGGATGGGACGACCACTCCGGCCGATTACCGATTCTCGCCGGGCGTGCCCGACAATTTCGACCCAAATCTGACCATCGCGTTTGGACGACCTGACGTCGAGTCCATCGTGGTACAACCCGACGGCAAAGTTTTGCTGGGAGGAATTTTCGGGACGGTGGCTCCAAACGGCGGTGTTTCGGTGACTCGCAACAACGTTGCTCGGTTGAACAGCGATGGAACGGTTGACGCGTTCGACCCGAATGCAAACGCCGGAATCCGCGCGATAGCGCTCCAGGCCGATGGAAAGATTCTAATCGGAGGGGATTTTACTTCGGTATCACCGAATGGGGGGCCGCCGGTTGCGCGGAACTTCATCGCACGGTTCAATTCTGACGGCACCCTGGACACCTCGTTCGACCCGAGCTCCAATAACCTAATCCGCACGATCACGATCCAGCCCGACGGCCAGATCCTGGTGGGAGGGAATTTTACGAACATCGGCGGAGCATCACGGTCGCGGATCGCGCGCCTCGATGCCACGACGGGTCTGGCGGATGGATTTAGTCCAAATGCTAACCGCGCTGTCTTTGCTATCTCGGTGCAGGCTGACGGCAAAGTTCTGGCGGGCGGCGACTTCACTGTCATTGGCGGGGCCGGACGCAACCGCATAGCACGACTCGATAGCACGAGCGGCGCGGCAGATTCGTGGAATCCGAGCTCGAGCGATCGCGTCTTTACGATCCCAGTGCTGGCCGACGGTCGGATTTTGGTGGGCGGCGGTTTCAACACGATCGGAGGACAGGCGCGTGGCGGTGTGGCCCGACTCGACCCCATCACGGGCCTCGCGGATTCCTTCAATGGCGGTGCGAATAACACCGTTGTGACGCTGGCAGTGCAGCCGGACGGCAAAATTTTGGCCGGCGGTAATTTCACGAGCATCGGCGGAGCCCCCCGGAACAACATCGCCCGTCTGGATCCTAATACCGGAGCGGCTGACTCATTTAATCCGAAACCGGACCTTTCGGTATATGCCGTGGCGTTGCAAGCGGACGGCAAAATTCTGTTCGGGGGTGATTTTACCACCATCTCACCGAACGGAGGAGCCCCGGTAGGCCGAAACCGCATCGCTCGGGTGGATGGAGATCTTTTTCTGACGTGGCCCGACGGTGATATTAGCGAAAAAACACTTCTGCTTCCGATCGTAGCTGACGGACTGGTGGAACCGGATGAAACGCTAACGCTCACAGTCACTCCACTTACCGCCGGTGTAACTGTCGGCGCCAACAATCAACAGACACTGACAGTCCCTGCCGACGGTCCACCAGCACCATTATCCATAACGCCGTCGAGCGTCGGCGTGGAAAACGGAGTAACTCAGACTTTCGCGGCTGTCGGCGGTTCTCCGCCCTACGCCTTCAGCATTTTAACGAATAACTCCGGCGGCACGATCAATGCGACAACCGGAGCTTATACCGCCGGAACAACCGCCGGCGTAACTGATACTGTGCGAGTTACGGACGCGTTCGGTGCGACCGCCGATGCGACCGTATCAATCTTCGGAACGCCAAACAAACTCGCCTTCTCCGTTCAGCCAACCAACGCCGTCGCCGGACAAGCGATCTCTCCATCCGTCCAAATTACGGTGCAAGACGCTTCTGGCAACACCGTGACAAATTCAACGGCGGCAATCACGCTGTCGATCCAAAACAACCCGAATGCCGGAACGTTGTTGGGAACTCTGTCGCGCAACGCGGTAAACGGTATCGCCACTTTCGACAATTTGAGCATCAACCGAGCGGGCGACGGCTACACTTTGCGAGCCGCGTCGGGTGCTTTGACCACAGCAACGAGTAGCGCTTTCAATATTACCGCAGGCGTGGCGAATCGTCTCGCGTTCGTCGTGCAACCGTCAAATGTTCTCGGAGGATCTATCATTTCACCCTCTGTGCAAGTGGCGATACAGGATGCGGTGGGCAACATAGTAACGGCTGCAACCGACCAGATCACGATTGGAATAGGCAATAATCCGGCTACCGGAATATTGTCGGGCACACTCACACACGGAGCCGTGGACGGAGTGGCCACATTTAATAACTTAAGAATCGACACTCCCGGCGTCGGTTATACCCTGGTCACGTCATCCGGAACTCTTCCAGGCGCGACGAGCGTTCAGTTTGACGTCTCAGATCAATTCCAGGTAATTAACACAAATAATGCCGGAGCCGGATCCTTGCGACAGGCGATAATCAATGCAGCTGCGGTATTTAGTACGAACCGGATCTCTTTCAATATTCCTGGCAATGGCCCGCACCTCATCGTGCTGGCCTCACAACTACCAGCGGTAGGGGCGTCAGACTTGATCGACGGAACGACGCAACCGGGTTATTCGAACGCCCCAGTGGTCGGTATTCATTCGGCCAACGGATCTATTGTGACCGGACTTGACCTTTCCGGCGGAAATACTGTGAAAGCTCTGACCGTCTCGGGGCCCATGTATTATGCGATCAGAATGCAAGGGCAAAATAGCACTGTACAAGGCTGTTTCTTAGGAGTGAACTTCAACGGGACGTCCCTTCAGAACGGTGCGGTTGTGGGAGTTCAGATGAGGGGTCAAAATAGCCTCGTAGGCGGAAGCGTCCCGCTGGCCCGAAACGTGATCTCCGGCAATACGGTCGGGATCGAGGTTTTGGGCGGGAGCGGAAACGCTATTACGGGGAATTACATCGGAACTGATGCCAGCGGATCCGTCGGTTTACCTAACCACGTCGGTATCGGCGTTCTCGGCAGTGATGGGAGCAATGTAGTAAGCCGCGTCACGATCGGCGGCGATTCCGCGAGTGACGAAAATCGGATCGCTTTCAACCGCGCCGGTATAACTGTTTTCAAACAGCTCGGCACTCCGACTGCGACGATCAAGCGGAATTCCATCCACTCAAATTCCCCCGGCCTAGGGATCGACCTTAAGGGCTCCAGCGGCGTAACGCCAAATGATCCGCAAGATGGGGACGCAGGTCCCAATGGGCTTCAAAATTTCCCGGTACTGACCTCAGCCTTTTCATCGAGTGGCAACACAACCATTAATGGCTCTCTAAACAGCATTCCGCTCAGGAGCTACACCTTAAATTTTTATTCGAGCTCCTCTTGCGATGCCTCAGGCTTCGGCGAGGGCGAGACCTTTATAGGTTCGACGGAGGTGTCAACCGACGGCGGAGGAATTTCCGCTTTCAGTGCACAATTTGCCGTTACCTCCGCCAATGGGAGCGTCATTACGGCTACTGCAACGGACGCCGACGGCAATACCTCTGAATTTTCCCGATGCAGCAGCCCAGTTGCTGACGCTGTATTCTCCGTTTCCGGACAAATTACGGACGGGACCGGGAATCCCGTATCCAATGTTTTGCTGCTTACATCAGACAACAGAAACGCTTCGAGCGATTCAAACGGAAATTACGTCTTCCCCAATATTCCAGCCGGCACGAATTTTACAATAACGCCCTCAAGGCCGAGATTTACATTCACACCAGCAGCTTTAACGATCTCGAACCTGTCGACAAATCTAACAAATCAAAACTTTGCTGCTTTAACTCAATCAACGATCTTAGGCAGAGTCGGTAGTTTTTTTAACGGGAGTGCATATTCGATCTCCGGCATAACCATCTCTTTGAGTGGTGCCGGTAATCAAACCGTGCAAACTGACAATAATGGCGAGTACAGATTTGGCAATCTTTCAGGTGGCAATTACGTCGTTACACCTTCGCGCGATAATTTCACCTTTACCCCCGGTGCGACCAACGTTGCTCTCTCGAATGTGGATAAAATCGTCAGTTTCACTGCAACACCGCTTGAAACAACTCCGGGACGAATCGCATTTGTTGTTAATCAGGGAATTTCCGTGATGAACCCTGATGGAAGTGCACAGGTAATGCCAGTCACTAATTCGACCGGATGCGGAAAGCCGTTGTTTTCACGCGATGGCAGCAAGATCGTCGCGACCTGCCCTGGAACGACCACGAATTCCAGCGCTAATTTAATCGTTGCAATGAATTTTGACGGTTCAAATCTCCGAACCGTCAGCAGCACCGGTGTAAAATCGAGTCCCGCTTGGTCACCGGACGGTGCAAAGATCGCGTTTGTCGAAGGGAACACTTTCACAAATTCGCTTCGCATCATAAACAACGATGGAACGGGCCTGACAACCGTTCACTCCGGCAATCTAATCACCAGCCCTGCATGGTCACCTGACGGCACCAAAATCATCTTTTCGAAACTCGACCTTAGCGGAGCGACAGTCAAACATATTTTCGTTGTAAATACTGATGGCAGTGGTTTAACGCAACTCACCGCAACACAGTCGGACACGATCCCCGCTTTTTCGCCGGACGGAAGTAAGATCGTGTTTTTGAGGACCGCAAGCTCATCGACCCCGTTTCCGGGAAATATTTTTGTAATGAACGCGGATGGCACTGGGCAAACTCAAATTACTTCCACCCCTATTATTCGCGATATTGCATGGTCACCAGACGGGTCGAGACTGGCCTTCCTTCGCGGTAACTCTCCCAACTACGGAACCATGAACCCTGACGGCACAAATGTGGTTAATCTTGCCAACGCAATGTCGTCAGCAACTTCCAACTTCGGAATTTCCTGGGGCTCAACATTTGCGCCGCCGACCGGGGTGGGAACGAGCGTTCCCGTCAGTGCGGGAGCCATAAACGTAAATTTCGCCAGCGTTTCGGCGGCCGGTCAAACAACTGTAATTCCGATTCCGCCAAACTCTGCCGGAACTTTGCCCGGTGGATACGTTATCGGCACGCAGGCTTACGAGATCTCGACGACCGCTAACGTTTCGCCCCCAATCACTGTTTGCTTTACAGTGCCGACGACAATCGCCACTACAGAAACAGCCTTCAATCTTTTGAGTGTTATGCACAACGAAGGTGGAAGCCTCATTGACCGAACTTCGAGCCGCAATTTGTCGACGCGATCGATTTGCGCGACGAGCACTTCGCTTTCGCCATTCGCTTTGGCGGCCCAGACCGTCCCGAATTCGCCACGTATTTCGGGAGTCATAATTAATTCATCAGGCGATCCAATGAGCGGCGTTTCGGTAAATCTTACCGGCGCGGCAACGCAGGTGACGCAGACCGACGGCAACGGCGTGTTCAACTTCGTCAATCTGACGGCCGGCGGAAATTACAATGTCGCGCCGAAACAGATAGGGTATCTATTTAGCGAATACAACCAGGATTTTGTTAACTTATCCGATGAGCAAACCGTCATCTTTGAAGGTGTGGCGGCTAATTTCGGCATTAGCGGTACGATTACGGATGGCGCCGGAAATGGGTTGAACAACGTTTCGGTCGAGATCGATGGAGCGGCTTTGGACTCCGTGGAAACGGATTCGAATGGGAATTATGTTTTTGCCGCCTTACCTGCCGATGGATTTTTTAGCGTTCGGCCGACGGCGGACTTGGTTGCCTTCGCCCCCCAAATCCACTTCGTCAGTCCTTTAACATCTGACGTGGGCGGAGTCGACTTTCAAGCTTTTGCACCCACAGCGGCGAATGTTTCGATTTCGGGGCGCATTCTGAATCCGTCGGGTCAAGGTCTGAGAAATGCGATCGTTACGTTGCTCGATCAGAGTGGGCTGTCGCGACAAACTCGCAGTAGCAGCTTTGGATATTACCACTTTGACGGCGTTGAGGCCGGGAATACATATATCATTACCGTTGCGTCGAAACGATATGTTTTTCAGCCACGAACGGTCAGCGTTAATGACGAGATAGTTGATTTCGACCTTACCGGAACGGAACCCTAACGTCAGCTTTAATAGAATTGTTCATTTCGCTAGGGATTACTTGCTATCCGCGACAAAAGAAAAAAAGCTTCCATTCGTCGCCGGTAAACCGACCAAATGAAAATCTCCGCATGAGTCTGGACGAAATGGATGAAAGGAAAGCATGGAAAACCCGCGGAAGGTCTTCCTGTGAATCATCGTCAGGCACTCTATTGAAAGCGTGGAATTTTATCCTTGGGGGAACATACGTAAAAAGGCATCCCACAAATGCGCGGAATGCCCGTAATTCATTGAATTAATTGGCTCCGCAGGTAAGACTCGAACTTACAACCCTTCGGTTAACAGCCGAATGCTCTGCCATTGAGCTACTGCGGAATATCGCCCCCACGTAAAT
>JAYSZT010000129.1:0-10258 GCA_043737915.1 Acidobacteriota bacterium | reverse complement strand
TAAGATCACCATCCGCGACCCGCCCTGCCGCATCTGACAGGTCGGATATCGGACGCGAAAAACGCCAGACCAGCCAGAAAGTGATCATCGACGACACGAGCAGAACGCCAAGTGTATAAACGAGCGGTCGGGCGGCACGCCAGGCGGCCTGGCTCTTGTCGTTCTTGAGGAGCACCATCACGTACCACCGGCCTTTGCTCGTCTCGATCGGCACAGCGTGGGCCTCATCGTTAAAATTATTATTAAGTTCAGTTTTGCGGTTAGGAAAATTCGAAAGGTCGTTACCGAGTCGTTTTCCTTCCATCAGCGGCGGCAGATCGGTAACATCTGATAATTTTGTATAAACCGCAACACCGGAGTCATCGGTACGCGGAGCATACTTCGGGCTCATGCTGTCATTTATATTCCAGTTATTATCGATGATGATGACGTCTTTGATGCGGTCGGCAACTGTTTCGTTGAAGAATGTCTGATCGTCCCGTTTGATGAGATCTTCGATATACTCGCTCGACGTAATGCCGTTCGAACCGATCGTAATGCCCGCGACCAGCGCTCGTGTCTGAGCTTCACTCAGATCACTGTTCTCGCCCTGCGTGACCAGATTCAGATAAAATTGCACGCTGAGCGTTGCGACTAGCAGAAACGCGAGTATCAGCAAAAGCCGACCACGAAATGTATTTAGAAAATTCATTAACGCCCTAAATGTGTGTAAAACAATAAGCTTGCCACGCCCATCGGTTGAATGTTATAGTTTTGCTTAGTTTGAACGCAAATTCCTGTCCGGACTAATTTTGATGGATCACAGACAGGGATTTCCCGTTCTCCGCAACCAATCTCCAATCCAATCAGTCTGAGGTAAAGCATGAAATTAATGTTTCCCGAAAAATTCCGTCTAGTTTCGCTTTTTGCGATCCTGGCGGTTATTTTTGCCGTTTCGTTTGACTCCGCCGCCCAATCAAAAAAGGCATCTGCAAAAAAACCTGTCGCCGTCGCTAAGAAGGCCGTGGTTACTAAGAAGACTGCGGTGTCGGCAAAGGATGCCAAGAAAGATAAACGAAAGGAAAAGGAAAAGGAGAAGATTGCAGATTCGAGATCAAAACGCGCTACGGACGCAAAAGATAAAAAAGACCCCAAAAAAGCCGCGATCAACAAGGCCGCCGAGGCTGAGCGGCGACGAAAAGCGGAGGAGAAAAGACAGGCGATACTTGCCGAGCAGCGTCGCCGTGAACAAGCTGCCCGCGAGGCTCGTGCCCGGAAATTAGCATTCGAACGCGGACTCCGCACCGAGACGATCGCAAATATTTCGAACGATAACACTCAGGGCGAAGACCTGGCCATTCGTGCCGCCGCGATAAACGCCTTGGGTTCGCACGCCGGCTCGGTAGTGGTGATGGAAGCTCAAACGGGAAAAGTTTTGACGATCGTCAACCAGAATTGGGCAGTTCGCAGCAGCATCCGTCCATGTTCGACAATAAAGCTAGTTACTGCGGCAGCCGGTCTCAATGAGGGCGTCATTAGTAAAGAAAATGGTTCAGTCCGGAATGTTTCGACCCGCCGAAATCTCGACGACGCGATCGCGTTTTCGGACAACGCATACTTTCAACGTGCCGGTTCAAGTATCGGCAACACCAAGCTCGTCGAGTACGGACGGAAACTTGGTCTTGGCGAACAAACCGGCGTAAATCTCGAAGGCGAAACTGCCGGCCGCCTGCCCTACAACAACAATAATGCCCGGATCTATTCGCATGGAGACGACACTGAGGTTTCGACGATTCAACTCGCAGTAATGGTTTCGGCGATAACGAATGGCGGTAATCGAGTGCTTCCGAGGATTCCGCGTAATAATGGCGAAATGGCGAGATTCCAGACATTCTATCGGGCAAAGGTCAATCTGCCGCAGGAAAACGTGCGACGAATGATCCCGGGAATGATGGGAACTGCCGAATACGGCACCGCCCGTCGAAACATGAATCAGTCACTCGGTGTCGCGGGGAAAACAGGATCGTGTATTGATAAAGGTTCGTGGGTCGGTCTTTTTGCATCCGTGGCACCGATCGAAAAACCCAAATATGCCGTCGCCGTGATCACTCGTGGACAAAGTGAACGCGGGCGATTTGCCGCCGCGATCGCCGCCCAGATATATCAGTCGTTATCGACCCAGATCGTCCGTACTGATCGAAACCTAGCTCAGACCGAGTTTCACCTTCAACCGAGAAATGGCGTGTCGAGCACACTTGCAAAGGCAGATGAAGATGAAGACGCAGATGACACCGATACGGCAACTGCCGGCACCGCTGATTCTCGCGTTGCTCCGACAGATGGACGAGACGTCGTGGTAGTTACGAGTGCCTCACGCCAATCCACGCCTAAGAAACTGGTTGAGAAAACCGGTAGCTCCAAGCCGACATCGTTTCCGCCGGTAGTAATTTCTTACTCGAAGGACGATGCGGACCCCGCGGGCGTAAAAGATCAGACGAAGACCAAGCGCGAGCGGGTCGTTAAGCCATAGCAATATCGCTGCTTTAGCAAAGGCATCAAGACATTCCGGTGTTTTGGTGCTTTTTGTTTGCGTCGGCAAGCTTTTGGATTGACAAAAGTGCGAGGATTACGTGATTATTTAAATTTCTTACATACAAGAGATGAGTTAAGTTTCTCGCGGATCGCACGAACAAGGTTTCGCAAATGATTGCAACTTTTTGAGATATGGCGTCATCTGATTTTCACGCGAAACCGAACTGCTGACATTCGCGAAGAACAGATTGGACGCCATCATTCAGGCGGAGGAAGGAATAGATGAAAACGATTTTTAGATACACAACATTCACGGTTTTGCTGGCGGCAATTTTTGCTGTCGGCGGTTTAACTGCCTTTGCTCAGGATCCGTGCGGCGACACGGACGAGGCACGTACGGCATTAGCGGATAAGTTCCGAGCAGAATACCCCAACAAAGACCTCGATGGCCGCAAAACTGCCATTAACACGGGTAAAGAGTACCTTGAAAAATATGGCGCCTGTGCGAAACCGCAGGACGTCGCTGATCTGGTTGTTTACCTTAAGACCAATGTCCCGAAGATGGAAGATAGGCTGAAATCATTCATCCTAGACGGTCTTTATACCAAATTTAACGCCAGCATTAAGGCTTCAAACTTCGATGAAACCTACTCGGTTGGTAAAGATATCCTGACGGTCGTCCCCGATCAGCTAGACGTAAAGATCGTTCTCGGATCTATCGGGTATGACGAATCTTACAAAAAGAATTACAAATACAATGCCGAAACGATCAAATATGCCCAACAGGCAATATCGGCTATCGAAGGCGGAAAGACTTCGAAGACCTATGGTATCTTTCAGTGGACCTACAACAACAAGGACAATGCACTAGGCTGGTTAAATTTTACGATCGGATACATTAACCAGTACGCCCAGAAGAATAAGAAGGAAGCCCTACCTTATCTTTACAAGGCATCACAGTTAACTGGTGATACAAAACAGAATCCGCTGGTATTTGAATCAGTCGCCCTCTACTATGTCGATGAATATAATAAATTGACGGACGAATTGAAGGTGCTCGAAGCCGCTCAGAGTAAGGACGACACGGAAGAGATCGCCAAGCAGAAAGTTGATGCGATCAAGGCAAAGCTTGGAATGGTGAACGGCGCCGCCGAGCGAGCAATGGACGCCTACGCACGAGCTTTCGCAGTTTCAAAGCCGGATCCGAAGAATTCAGCATATAGAGATGGTTTGAAAAAGAGTCTGCAGCAGATCTACACGATCCGCTTCGGAAAGATCGATAACTTTGACACATGGAGCAAAACGGCAGGAACGAGCCCAATGCCTGACCCGGCAACACCGATAACTCCGGTTGCTGAACCGGAGGTTGCGGCAACCACGACGACACCCGGAACCGCGACGAAACCTAGCGTAACGGCTCCGGTTACGACCGCTAAGCCAGTGACGGCGCCAGGGGCAAAGCCTACTGCCCCAGCTGCTAAACCGGCGGTCGGTACGAAGCCTGCTCCGGGTTCGGCTGTGAAGAAAGCAGTCGTTACCAAGAAAGTTGGTAGATAGTGCTGCCTCCGTAAATTGATCTGAAAATCGTGCCGAACGCTTTATTTATAGGCGTTCGGCTTTCTTTTTTGCCGCAGACTACATAGAATTAGGCATAATGGCCGCCAACCTCTCGAAACTCGAAAATCTGACAGGGCACAAGTTCGCCGACCTTGCTCTGCTAGAACGTGCCGTGACGCACCGTTCGTGGGCATTCGAAAATATGCCGTCCGCAACCGATGAAGACATCCGCCGAGCGGAAAACGAGTCATTCGAATTTGTTGGCGATTCCGTTCTCGGCCTTGCGATCGCAGAGCAGATCTTTCGAAATAATCCGTCCCTGAGCGAGGGTGACCTGACGTTAATGAAACATCACCTCGTCAGCACTGTCACGCTCGCAAAACTGGCCGCAGGTCTGGATCTTGGCCAATATATACGCGTCGGGCGGGGCGAGGAAAAAACGGGCGGAAGAAAAAAACAGGCGCTTCTAGCAAATACGCTGGAGGCCGTGATCGGGGCGATCTTTTTCGACAGCGGTTACATTGCCGCGAGGGTTTTTATCGGTCGAATATTTGTTGACGAACTCAGAAACGCGACGCCGAAAAGCTCGCTTGACTACAAAACGCTGCTTCAAGAGACGCTCCAGGCACAAAAGCAGGCAGCACCGACCTACAATGTTCTCAGGTCGGACGGGCCGCCGCATCAGCGAACATTTTATGTCGAGGCGGTTTGGGACAACGGAAAGGCCAATGGTCACGGAACCTCGATCAAGGCCGCCGAAATGATGGCCGCCAGCGAGGCCCTGACGTTTCTCAGATCCGACCCAGCAAAGACGGCGAAACAAGCTGAATAAAAAATACGTAATCCGGTTCTAATTATGAGTGACGAAAAAGAAAAAGCCGCAAAACCCGCGGTTAAACCAGAGATCAAGCCGGTCGGGCCGCCAAAATCAACTGCTCGCGAGTATTTCGAGTCGTTTACGGTCACGCTCGTGATGGCGATATTTGGAATGACTTTTATCCTGCAGGCCGTCACGGTGCCGACCGGCTCGATGCAAAACACGATCCTCGTCGGCGATTATCTGCTCGTCAACAAGTTTATCTTTACGCCGGGCGGCGGCAGTTCCCTGCCGTTTTTGCCGCAGCGTGAGATCGAACGCGGCGATATTATCGTCTTCAAATATCCAGGCGATGCAGTCAATCCGGATTCTGACCGCGAGCGAGGATTGGTAAAATACCAGATCAATTACGTAAAACGCGTGATCGGGCTGCCGGGCGAAACGGTACAATTCAAAAACAATCAGGTCTTTATCAATGGCGAGCTTTTGGCGGAGCACCGCGTGTTGGGCGATGCGAGTGATGAGATCTCTGCGCTAACTACGAAAGAATTCGAGGAACGCAAACCGGACGATAAATGGGATGTCTTCTATAAAGAGAAGGAAATGAACTTCGTGCGATCCGGTCGCGAGTTGCCACTAGATCACTGGGATTTCGGGGTTCAGGGTAAGCCGATGAAGGTTCCGGACAACCACTTTTTTGTTATGGGCGACAGCCGCGACCGAAGTGATGATAGCCGCGGATGGGGATTTGTTCCGCGTGGATTGGTCATAGGCCGTGCGATGTTCGTCTATTGGTCATGCGACCGCGGAGCCTCGGGCGGAAGTATGTTCGGTTGCCTCACGAGCCCGCGACTCGACCGCATCGGTCATTTTGTTAAATAGTTTCAGGAATGGAGATCAAATACA
The DNA here is from genome assembly GCA_043737915.1 of Acidobacteriota bacterium. Lineage (GTDB taxonomy): Bacteria > Acidobacteriota > Blastocatellia > Pyrinomonadales > Pyrinomonadaceae > OLB17. The sequence continues at coordinate 4,467 of JAYSZT010000129.1, read as the reverse complement.
ACCGCGAGGTGCTCGACGCAATGCGTGCCAGAGTTCCCATCGTTGCCCTCGAATCGACCGTCATTGCCCACGGCCTGCCGCAGCCGCACAATCTCGAAACGGCTCTAAAACTAGAACAGATCGTGCGGGAAAACGGAGCAGTCCCGGCGACGATCGCCGTTTTTGGCGGCGACTTCTACGTTGGTTTATCTACCGAGCAGATTGAAAAACTCGCGAACGCGAAGGATATCCGCAAGATCTCACGCCGCGACATTCCTATCGCGGTTGCGAAAAAGCTCGACTGTGCGACGACGGTTGCCACAACCACATTCATCGCTCATTTGGCCGGGATAAAAGTTTTTGCGACGGGCGGTATCGGCGGGGTTCATCGTGGATTTTTAGGGGATATCTCAGCCGATCTGCCGGAACTCGCCCAAACGCCGATCACGGTCGTCTGCTCCGGGGCAAAGATCGTTCTTGACCTACCAAGAACCCGCGAATGGCTGGAAACCAACGGCATCACCGTCCTTGGCTGGCAATGCGACGAATTACCCGCATTTTACTCGCGTTCGAGCGGTCTGGCGATCGACGAACGCGTCGAGAGTGGTGAGGAGGTCGCGGCGATCGCTGATTCCAGAAACAAACTAGAACTGCAAAGTTCGATCCTCGTTACGGTTCCGATCCCTTCAGAGTTTGAGATAGCAAGTGTCGAACTGGAATCTATCCTAGCCGAAGCTCTGAAACTTGCTGACGAACAAGGCGTAAGCGGCAAAGAGATAACGCCTTTTCTGCTTTCGCAGATGTCCGAACGAAGCGGCGGACGAACCCTAACCGCCAACATTGCACTTCTCGAAAACAACGCAAAGGTCGCATCCGAGATCGCTAATGCGATCGCCGCTTGCGGCAAATAGTGCGGTCGATCTTTTAGTCTTACGACTGCGTTAATTTCCCATCTTCAGTTTCAAAGAGTCGAGACGCTTCTTTGCCTCACCAGCTTCAGCCGATCCCGCGTTTTTTTTGACGATCTCCATCCAGCTTGCTCCGTCGTAATGAAACTGTTTGGCTGTTGAGTCGAACAAAAATGTAATACCGAGCTTACGATAGCGGTCGAGGCTCACGAAATTTAGGTAATAGCTGTGAAGCGGTGCGGCGGATGCCACCATTTCTGAGCGTTTCAACTGCGATGAGGCGATCTTCGATAGTTTTGCGGCAGCTTCTTCGACAATGTCACCGAAAAGGAGCAAGATCGCGGGACGAAATTTAGACTTCGGATACAGCGTGAAAAACTCGACGGCAAGTTCGATCTGTTCGAAACCGTCGGTTGCCTGAACGAGAGCGGCAAGTCTCTGTTCGTCTGCCGGACGAAACTTGCCAAAGACCGCATCGGCCTGTACCCAACCGAAACTAGCCGGCGGAGCCGTCACCCGATAAAACTTCACACCGTCAGCTTCAGACACGCCAAGTATCTTCACGTTTCGCCCACGCCGCATTCGCTGAATTGATTGCGAAAACAGACTCGGCGTTTCGCGTAGAACGGAGAGAGTTTCGTCTATGACGACGGCAGTTTGGCCGATCTCGGGGCTTCGTGTCGCGAGATTCAAGCGAGGTTTCGATGGCAGAGGTTTTTTCTGCTGTGCCGACGCGACGCTGCCAAAAGCGATCAAAATGATCACAAACGATATAAATCGTGGGAGTTTCATAAGTTTCTCGCCGAAGTCATTACCTCGGCCTTTTCTCCGCCAATTTTATTTTGTCCTGCATACCGGCATGATGAAAATGACAGATCGCGATCGCGAGAGCGTCGGCAGCGTCGTGCGGCGTCGGGATCGATTTCATCCGCAGAAGTATTTTGACCATCTGCTGCACTTGTTGTTTTTCGGCATTGCCGTGGCCGACAACGGTTTGTTTGATCAGCCTCGGGGCATACTCGGCGATCGTCATCCCGCGTTGCTCCGCCAGCAATAGCATCAGGCCGCGAACCTGCCCCAACTTCAATGCGACGCCAACATTGACCGCGTAGAAAGTATCCTCGACCGACAAAACGTCCGGCGAGTGTAACGCCATCAGGTCTGCGACACCGTTGTAGATGTTGAGCAGGCGTTTTGAGAACGCGTCCTTCGTGTTTGATCTGACCGTCCCAAATTCGACGAGCGAATACTTCAGACCGGTTCCCTCGACGACGCCCCAGCCGAGAGTTTCACTGCCGGGATCGATTCCTAAAACGCGCATTTTTCTTTTTTCGGAGCTGAGATTAAAACAAGATACTCCAAGATTTCGCTGTGAGGCAAGTCTGTCGAACACTTTCGTATGGCCGAATGCGACAAATTGCGGCCTTAGTCTCAAGGTTGTAAACGTCGCGTAATACTCTTATTATCAGACTTTAAGCGTTCTTCGCTAAACTGCAAATGGATAATCTTTCTTCTCGTTCAACTTTTTTGGGATCTGTGCGGGCGTTGCTCGCCGGGTCGATCGATTATGCGGGCTTGTTTCCGCCGTCGGCGGTTTCGATGCCGGAGGCAGTGCTAAACTTCGCGACGTATAAGAATAGTAATTACAATTGGATGCTGGGCCGATTTGTGTTGCCGGTATCGCGGTTGGAAGAATTTGTTCAGACTGCGGATGAAGTTATCTCGCGTGACGCGAACAGCGTGTGGCGTTTGAGCGTTTTATCCGGGGAAGAGATCTATGACACGCTGCGAAAGATCGATCTTTTTAATTCGACCAGCGGGCCGGGAGTGATCGTCGATTCGATCGAGGTCAAAGCGAATACGCTTTCGAAGATCGACAACACCGTCGCCGCTCTGCCCGATGGTCTAACGGCGTATTTCGAGCTTGGTTTGGGCGATAACTTTGCCGAACTGGTCGCTCAGCTCGCACTCCACAAACAGAACGCCAAGCTCCGCACCGGCGGCGTTACGCCCACGGATTTTCCGAGTACGCTGAGTATCATCAAGTTCGTCCGAGCTTGTTTCGACGCAAACGTTCCCTTCAAAGCGACGGCCGGTTTGCACCACCCGATGCGCTGTTTCCGGCCACTGACCTACGAAGAGAACGCCGCCGAAGGCACGATGCACGGCTTTTTGAATCTATTCCTGATGACCGGATTTATTCGCGAAGGATTTCGCGAGAGCCTGCTCGAACACATTATGGAAGAGGAATACGACGAGGTCTTTCGCTTCGACGATCAAAATGCGATCTGGCGAGACGATTTCAAGTTAAACGTCCGCCAGATCGAAGCCCTCCGAATTAATGGCATCCATTCCTTCGGCTCGTGTTCCTTCGACGAACCGATCGCGGATCTGCAAGCGCTGGGCATTTTGTAGAATAAACCGTTGGCGATTCGGTGCTGAGCGTGAAAAAGTCGTACGCGGCGTGGAAATGTTGTTCGACGGCTTGAAAAGTCGCTCGACGGCGAGAAAAGTCGTACACAGCGTAGAAATGTCATTCAACGGATGGAAAAGTCGTACGCGGCCTGGAAATGTCGTCCGACAGCGAGAAAAGTCGTTCGCACCGTGAAAAAGCCGTTCGACGGCAAAATATGTCGTTCGCGGCGTTAACAAGTCGTCCGAACGCGAGAAAAGTCATTTGACGACGAAAAATGTTGATCGCACATTCAGGACGTCGCTGAACAGTAATAAAATAGATCTATGAGCTACGAAATCAACGAAACCCACGACCCGAACCTCAAAAGTTGGGTCGAATCCGCCAACGATCCGAATACGGATTTTCCGATACAGAATTTGCCGTTTTGTGTTTTCGCCCGATCAGAAACTATGGAAAATAGACGTATAGGAGTTGCCATCGGTGACTGCGTGCTAGATATTTTCCCATGTTACGATTCGCTCTTATTTGATGATGATGACAAAGAAGAATTTGTAATTCCCTGTCTTGCCGACGATGAATCTCTCGAATTGGCGGTGATGCACAAAGGATATGGCCTCGCAGCTTTTAGGCAAAAAGCGACCAAGATTCTTGGTGAACACGCTGACGAGAAAACTCGGAAGATCGTTCGGCGAAACCTTATTCCCCTTTCCGAAGTCGAACTTTTCAGGCCTGTTAATATCGGCGACTACACCGACTTCTACTGCTCGATCTATCATGCGACGAACGTTGGGTCGATGTTTCGGCCGGACAATCCTTTGCTGCCGAATTATAAATATGTGCCGATCGGGTATCACGGGCGGGCTTCGTCGATCGTGATCTCGGGAACGGACATCAAGCGGCCGCACGGGCAGAATCGTACCGACCAGGAAGCTCCGCCAGTCTTTATCCCGGCGAAGAATCTCGATTACGAGATGGAGGTCGGGTTTTTTGTCGGGCAGGGAAATGAGCAAGGCACGTCGATACCGATCGGCGAAGCGGAGAAACATATCTTCGGGCTGTGCCTCGTCAACGACTGGTCCGCCCGCGACATACAGGCGTGGGAATACCAGCCGCTCGGGCCGTTTCTCGCCAAGAATTTCGCCACCACCATCTCGCCCTTCGTTG
>JAYSZT010000128.1:0-10261 GCA_043737915.1 Acidobacteriota bacterium | reverse complement strand
TGTCGCCTTGATCGATAGTCGAACCACTTTTGATGTCGAGCAACGCTGGTGTACTTGGGCGAAACTTCCAAAGTCGTTCGAATCATTAGTAGAGAGTTCTTGGAAGAATTGGACTGTTTGCGACGAAACTCAGTCGGTAACCAGAAACTCAGACAGGTTTTCTTATCAGCAAATTTTCGCTCCAGACTTTTTCAATCATTTCCATTCTCACTGGCGAAATTCGGAAACACCGATCTCAATGAATTTGGGAGAGAAGGTTTTGCAAATCGACGACAAAGGCAGTTTTGTCGAAGTTATTACCGATTGCGAAACGTGGCAAGCAGGAGTGGTTTTTGACGCCCGACACCAAGGAAGCTCGACCCTCAAAAACATCGAAAAAACTTCTGAACTCTATTTGAGCCAAACCTTCCTCGGGTGGAAAATAAAATTCGGCCGCTCTATTTTTGATTCGAAAACGGCAACTTTGATGGATTTCCGAACGGAACAGAATGAAGGTGTAAATTTTATTTATGTCCTGCCTTACTCTGACCGCGAAGCTCTGGTTGAAAGCACTTCTTTTAGCCAAAACCATGTTCTTCCCGGAGATCTTTTGCAATCTCTAGCGGACTACATCACTGAACATTTTGGAGAGGATTACGAAATATTAGCCGAAGAATCGGGGAAGCTTCCGATGACAACGGCTAAACTGCCGACTAGATTAAGCGGCCGCGTTCACGCGATCGGTGTCGCGGGCGGCAATGCTCGACCATCGAGTGGCTATGCATTTAGCCGAATTCAACAACAGACTTCCGAAATTGCGAGAGCGATAGTTCGAAACGAGCAGATCCCGTCAAACGTTGCACCGGGTAAGTACAATTTTTTCGATGCCGTATTTTTAGAGACGATCGCCAAAGACCCGGCGGCGGCAAAAGATTTCTTTTTGCTGATGTTCGGAGAGGTCGATGCTGATACTTTGATCCGATTTCTAATCGACGAAAGTTCTTACCTGGATGATCTAGCGGTTGCCTCAGTTTTACCTAAGATTCGCTTCGGGTTAACAAGTTTACGGACTTTATGGAACAGTTTTAATCCGCAGGATGAAAGAAAAAAGCACCTTAAGATATCAGACGACAGTTTACGCGATCCCATGGATAAGCCTTCTCGTCGGCAGTTTGCTTAGCGTATTGGCCGGTGGAAGATCGGAAACCGTCGGCGGTTGGCTGCTACTGGTGAGTGCATTGGCGTTCGGTCTGCCGCACGGTGCTTACGATTTCTTTATACTGTCTGATAGATCTCGAGATCAAAAAAATACCTCGCGTTCGCTTACCACAAATCTATCAATTTATTCGGTGCTTGTGATACTGACCGTTGGTGTCTGGTATTTTCTGCCAAGTGTTGCCTTGATCGGATTCTTAGCTCTGACCGCTTGGCATTTTGGTAGCGGAGACGCCATCTGGGAACGTGACCGGGAGCACAATTGGCTGACGAACTCACTCGGTCGCGGATTGCTCGTCATGGCCGCACCGCTGACTTTCTATCCCGCGGAAAGCGGGGTCGTACTTGCGAAACTCGATCCTAACTCCGTCGGCACGTTGCTTACCATTGCTCCCTACGCTTTAGTACTCGCCATTCTACTATTTCTTTTCAGCAACCTTCTGTTGATCTTCCAGAGCTCAAAAATAGAATTGGGGCGAGAGTCTGTTGTCTGGCTTGAGACAATATTTTTGCTGGTCTTCTTTTGGCTGACGACGCCACTATTGGCGGTCACGATCTATCTTGTCGGTGTTCATTCGTGGCGACACTTGCTGCGGTTAAATCTCTATGAACAAAGCGATAAGAAGATCGAATTCACCGGTGTGTGGCAGAATATCAAACGGTTTCATCAACGGGCATTGCCGATCACAATATTGTCGCTGGTTGGTCTAGCGGTAATTGTTTGGGTGTGGCAGCTACGGATCTCTGACCTTGCAGACAACACTTCGGCTTATCTCGTCCTTCTTTCTGCTCTAACCGTGCCGCACGCCATTTTAATTACCTGGACAGAACTCAAACTTTCGAAGCTTCAACGGTTTAGTCATAGTTAAAGCTAATACTTATCACTCAATGTCTATAACTTGAGTTTGGACGCTTGGCCTGGCATCAACTGGATCGATTGGCGAGATTCCAGAAAACACGATAAACTACGCTCAATTTCTTAGGATCTCGACAAAAATTATGAAAAAGTTATTGACTGTTCTGTTCCTGTCGTCGTTCAGTTTATTGTCATTCGGCCAGACTATGCCGAAAGATGCCGATCCAAAGGTCTGGGCGTTGGCGCTCAAGATACATAAAAAAGCGATCGTCGTCGATGGACACAATGATATAACCTCGCCGCTCGTGGATGAAGATTACGATCTGCGAAACAGTTCGGTCGGGAAATTCCATCTCGGCGGAGATCCTTTCCACACAGATGTTATGCGGCTAAAGGCGGGCGGCGTGACGGGCGAATTCTTCGCAATCTACGTTTCGGGAAGTACGATGAAGACCGGCGGGGCGATGCATCGCGGGGTGGACATGATCGACGCGACCTATCGCGAGGTCGAACGCAATCCGGCGAGCTTTTCGTCGTGCACAACGGCGGCTGAAATACGTCGAGCCAAAAAACAGAATAAAACCTGCATTCTGATGGGTATCGAAGGCGGTTACGTCATCGAAGATTCGCTTGCGGCACTTCGGGTGATGTACCGCTTAGGCGTGCGATACATGACGCTCACGCATAATGTCGCGACGAACTGGGCCGACGCCCATCGTGACGAGAAACACGGCGGCCTGACCGAATTCGGCAAAGAGGTCGTGCGCGAGATGAACCGCCTCGGCATGTTCATCGATATCTCGCACGTTTCCGTAAAGACGATGAACGACGCACTCGACGTCTCGACCGCTCCGGTAATAGCATCGCATTCGGGAGCCCGCGGGGTGAACGATCACACGCGTAACGTACCCGACGACGTCCTCAAACGCGTCGCCAAGAATGGCGGCGTAATTATGGTCAATTTTTATCCTGGATTTCTCGATGCTCGAACCAATAAAGAAGAGAACGAGCGAACTGCTCGGCTCAAACCTCAAATCGACGCTCTGAATTTGCAATTTAAGGAAGATCGCCGGGCACTCGACGAGGCTGTTCGCAAACTCGAAGACGCGAACCCATTTTACATCGTGCCTTACACGCGGATCGTCGATCACATCGACCATATAAAAAAGATAGCTGGCATCGACCACGTTGGTCTTGGCTCTGACTTTGACGGCATTCCCTATTTGCCTGCCGGGATGAACGGCGCCGAAGATCTGCCGCTCGTCACCTACGAAATGCTCCGCCGCGGGTATTCAGAGACGGATATTAAAAAGGTTTTGGGCGAGAATCTTCTGCGGGCGATGACTCAGATGGAAAAAGTCTCGGGCAACCGGCAGATCAGCGGGCAGGGAAGTCTGAAGCGGATCAAATAGTTGGCGGCTCGTATGAATCGTGAAAGTAAGGTAAACATCAATCACGTAGGGCATTTGCCGGAGCGTTCTTTTTGGGACCTTGCTGTTTGTGACCGGAGGATCGTGCGATAAGCGTGTCAAAATATTTAAGTACCCCCGAAAACGCTGGGGAGATCGCTGATTTCAACGAGTTCTTCGTGGCTCCGGATACGACGGAATCCGAGATCGTCCGGCGGTTGAACTGAATCGACACTCCAAAGGTCTCCGACGTTATCAACGGCTACGGGCGCAAAACCTGGCCTCAGCAAAACGACCTGATCAAAAGGTCGAGTTCAATTACTTCGAGCCGAGATGCATTTCGCCCACGTGGATATGGAATGAATCGAGCTTTTTCCTTATCTGATCGCGAATCGTGCGGAAGGAACTGAGCCGTTCGGCTTCGGTGCCGGTAACGGCGGCGGGGTCATCGAAACTCCAGTGAATTTTCTCGACAGTGCTCGGGAAAATCGGGCAGCTTTCTTTGGCGTTATCGCAGACGGTTATGACGTAATCGAAGGCTTGACCGGCGAATTCGTCGACGGATTTCGAACGGTGAGAGGAAATGTCGATGTCGATCTCATCCATTGCCTCGATCGCTTCTGAACGAACGTGCGAAGGAGCGACTCCGGCACTTTCTACGTCGAATTTTTCGCCCGCAATCGATCTAAGAAGCCCTTCTGCCATTTGGCTCCGGGCGGAGTTTCCGGTGCAAAGTATTAGAACGCGTTTCTTTTCGGTCATATTTTCTCCTTTGGGACTAGCCAGCGAAAAATAATTGTCGCGGTAAATGCTCCGAGCACCTGAGCAACGAAAAAACCGCCGATATCCGCCGGGCGAATGCCTGCAAATGTGTCGCTCAAGGACCGGGCGAGCGTGACCGCAGGATTTGCGAACGACGTCGATGACGTGAACCAATACGCGGCTGTAATATATCCGCCTACGACGATCGGCATCACGATGCTTTTTTGCGTCCGGGAACTGCCGTGGATCACTGCGATCAGCCCGAACGTTGCGATAAACTCTCCGAGCCACTGGGCGAAACCGGTGCGAACCTTGGTGGAAGCCATAACCACTGGAAGCTCAAACATTAAGTTCGCAATGCCGACACCGAGTATGGCGCCTAGAACTTGAGCAACAGAAAACGACCCGGCTTCCCGCCAGCTCATCTCGCCATTGAAGGCCGCCGAGGCCGAAACTGCTGGATTGAAGTGAGCTCCCGAGACTGCACCGAAGGTAAATATCAACGCGATCAAAGCTGCACCCGTCGCAATCGTATTCGCTAACAGGGCGATCGCGACGTTCCCGCCCGACAATCGCTCCGCCATGATGCCTGAACCGACAACCGCCATCAGAAGAAATGCCGTTCCTAGGAACTCTGCCGTGATCCGTCGCGGTAGATCAAAATTTATCATTAATTTGATTTACGATCCCTTTCAAACTATGTGTCAGATCGGACCAGTAAGACTGCCAGCAACAAATACTCCGGGCCGGATCAAAATTACAACCCGATTGACTCTCTTTCTTATCTTTTGCCAGGTTAATCCAAGCCAATAATTTGGCTTCGTCTTTCTAGCAGCAATGTGTCACGCCATACGCCTTCGAGCTTGCCGATCCTTTCACGTTTGCCAATCTCCCGAAAGCCATTTTTTAGGTGCAAGCGAACGCTCGCGGTGTTCTCAGGGAAGATTCCGGCCTGGATCGTCCAGATATTGTTCTCCTCCGAACTTTCTATTAATTCCTTGAGCAAGGCATCGCCGATACCGCGGCCGCGGCCTGCCGCACCGACATAGATGCTAACCTCCGCTACACCGCCATAAACGCACCGGTCGGAGACGCCGGTCAGAGCCGCCCAACCTACGACGGTTTCACCAGATCGAGCAACAAAACGGGAGTGTCTAAGGTGTGAGCCATCCCACGATCCCCAGGTCGGAATATTCGTTTCGAAGCTCGCATGACCTGTCGCGAGTCCCTCCGCGTAGATTGCGGCGACATCAGTCCAGTCGCTCTCGGTCATGATCTCAAGGTTGAAATTTATCACTTTTACGTCTAGCGACAAGCCACTCCACTTCCGCTACTGACCGAAGAAATCGGAGTTTCGCAACATACTATCTCACTCCGAAGTGCGCCGGTTGACGGGTCGGATTTGATGACGAACACTTCCCATTGTTGTTCGAACATATTTTTGAAATATTGCCGGTCCGAGTCTGCTCTGCATTCACTGCGTATATCGCAGGCGGTTCGGTTTATTTGTTTGATCATAGATAAGCCTCCCGAATTATTGCCCGACGTTAGCAACAAGCGGTCGCGAAGTCCTGCGTTTTTCCGCCGATGCCGACGAATGTGGGTACGCAGCACGCTGCGTTGCTTGTTTCCTTTGATTCGACCTCGGGGAGATTGTCTTCGAGCACGACGAAAACTTCCCATTCGTTTCCGTCCGGATCGTGTACCCAAGTTTTGTCCTGAACGGCGTAGCAACAGTTCGTCTGCATCTCGTCACGAGTCAGCAAACCGCGTTCGTGCCACTGGTCGCGCATCGCGAGGACGTCGTCGGTCGATTCGACTTGAATTCCCAAATGCGATAAGGCGCCGTTGCCGGTGAACGGAATCTGATTCAAGGTTAGATTAAGCGGTGGATTCTGCACGTCGAACTTGGCATATCCGCTGCGAACCTTGCTCGGCTCGATACCAAGCATTTTTTTGTAAAACTCGATACTCTTCGTAACGTCGGTGACGTTCATCGCGATATGGGCCTTAAGGGTATTGATGTTATTCATATAAGTCTATGCTCCTTTCAAGGATTATCAATTATGGTTATCCGTAACTGTGTATGAAGAATATCCCTGAATAACAATTATGTCAAGCCATAATTACAATGTGCTATAGTGGTACTTATGAAAGCAGGCAAATCGCCGGATCTGGAATTATTTTTCGCCGCTCTTGCGGATCGTACACGTCTGCGTCTGCTTAATCTAATGCGTGACGGTGAGGTCTGCGTTTGTTTTTTCGCCGAGACGTTAGGCACTAACAATCCGAAGATCTCGCGGCACCTCGCGTATCTCAAACGAGCCTCACTGGTGTCGGGACGCCGAGACGGTAAATGGATGCATTACAGTCTGCAGTTGCCGGAGGATAGGCAGGCATCAGGTATTTTGGACGCGACGTTGAAGATGTTCGACTCCGATGAGGAAATGTTAAACGACCGCAAACTCCTCGCCGCATGTGCCTGCTCACCGAACTCGCCGGTGATGATCAAAGGCAGAGCGAAGCCGCTATCGACCGATCTTAAAAGTTTTAGATAAAACGATCATTTTCTTCTTTAACGGTCGCGTTTCAGCTTTTCGATCTCGGCTTCGAGGGTGGCGATGCGGTCTCTTAGCGGTTTTGTTCCGGCTTCGATCTCGGCGAGGGTGAAGCGTGGGGTGATGTGTTGGGGGCAGTTCCAGTCGTAGGCGGTGACGTTGAGAATCATTGCCCGCTCGATCTTCGCTTTATAGTCGGGCATGGTCAGTTTTTCTATCAAAGCCGGGTCGTCGCCAGCGTCGATGACCTCGATCTCGGCAAAGATCTTGAGCCGTGTCTGGTTTGGGTAATCCATCAGGAAGAGGGCGGCTTTGTTGTTTTTGGAGAGGTTGCCGACAGAGATGTATTGGAGATTGCCGCGAAGTCGGCATACCCGAGCGTTTTCTCGTCCAGTACTTTCAAGAAGCCCGCCGGCCCGCCTCGAAACTGGACGTACGGATGACCGTCTTCGTTAACCGTCGCTAGGTAAAAGCCGTCGCGTTCGCTGATGAACTGAGCCTCGTTACGAGTCAGCTCGTCGAGCCTGTCGGCGTTCTCGAGCCGTTCGTTCGCACGGCGAGTGCCGTAATGCTCTTGCGTTTTCTTAACACTGTCAGTGAAAGCAATCTTGGCAAATGGGTTTTGCATGGTTGTTCCTAGATTGTATAGGACTTTTTCAATGTCCCTTTTAAGGCTCTTTGGATTCCTTCAGCAAAATTCTCAGCGGCTTTGGATTAGAATCGAGTAAGAGAATTTTACTAACGCCACGATGTGATGGGTTGCCATTCTCGTAGCGCAACAGTGCCTCAATTGTATAGCGTCTTCCTTGATAGCCTGTCACTGTAAACTCACCGTTTTCATTTGTCTCGCCACAGCCATTGACGCAGGAGTCAGGAGCCTTTTCATCGAGTAGATTTACTTGGGCATCCTTGACTGGCTTTCCATCGGGGCCGATAACAACGCCGGAAAGGTTTATAGGCTCAAGGACTCGCGGAATTTTGATGATAATTGTCTTCGATAAATGAGTTCCCGGTACAATTTCAAAGACCTGAGCGCGTGAACGCTCCTCAACACCCGGAGCGAAGACAGCGGGAAAAGGAGCTTCCTTGTCGGGCGTATTGAAAAAGTTCACAGAGATAGTGTACTTTCCGGGAGGCCTGTCAAAAAAGGTTGCTCCGCCTTGCGGGTTCGTGACGGTAAATTCATCTGGAGACCGATTGGTTGAGGATTTTATTGATATCGGGACAAGCTCAACCCAGATACTCGGCACCGGGCGTCCGCTTGGATCAAGAACCTGTACGTTGATTTGACTATCATTTTTAATAAAGAGGTCATTCGTTGCGCAACCGTGTTCATTTAGCAGGAATTCATCGGTTTGATAATCTTCTACGAGCCAACCTTTCCCGACAGGGGGAACTAGTCGATATTTTCCCGCTCCGAGTCCCGCAAATGAATATTCTCCCTCCGAGTTAGTCTTAGCAAAAAATTGTCTACGGTCTCCAGTCCGAACAAGTTTAACCGTAGAGCCTGCCATTGGTACCCGTGGCTCGCCCAGAAGCGACGAGCGCTCGTAGCGAGTCACGTTCCCGGTTATCGATGAACCCTTTGACTTGAAAATCGTTTGTAGGCCCGAAATTTCTTCTTCCGCCCGTGAAATGTGCGTTGTGCGCGTACATGTGCCAGTTGAAATCACTTTAGTCTTGTCGTTTTCGTAGGCGTAAACGATATACTCTTCGCCTTTTTCAAAAGGAAACCCACAATCGCCGAATCCGAAACCGGTGTGAACTTCAATGGTCTCGTCGGCTTTCGCACCGATAAACCCACGACTAACCTTAAACGTAAACGTCAGATCCTTGGTCCCTGCTTTGAACATGTCCGACATCCTTTCGACACTATTCCCCTCGATAACTTTCCCCACAAATACGGCCTTTGCGCCGCCGAACGCATTACACACCGATGCCCTCGCAAAGCAAGAGCATGCGAATGCGGATGTCGTCCCCATAATGAGCAGAAGGAATGTAATAATAATGAGTTTCGACGAGAACAGGTGTTTCATATGGTTATAACCTAGATAGGCACTTTGAATTGTAAACAAGATCACATCACGAGAAAAGTCGTTTAGGTCCGAGCTAATACAGATTTTCTTCGAGCACGCCCGAAGCTTATTATTGCGCAGGCCGTGAGTGCCTGTAGCCTTTGATGCCGCCTATCACGAGGAGGATCATTCCGACCAAACTGGTAAAGAGGAAGAGAATGTTGAAAATTAGTGCGGTCTAAATGCCGTCGCCAACAGCCCCTATGCCTGCGGACTCATCCTCCCACGACTGTTTTTTATGGTGTTCCTTTTGGTCCAGGATATATCGCGTGACGGCGTTGACCTGCGACTGCCCTATAGAGAACGCTCCGTAACCACGCTGCCAGTAAAACTGGCTAAATTCGGACCCTTGCTTCTTGATCCATAGTGAACTCTCACGCTTGATATCGCCGACCAATTCGCCAATATCGACACGCCCAACCGAACTAAGAATATGTATGTGATCCGGCATACCGCCCGCTATCAACATACGGCCACCATTATTTTCGATGATACCGCGAATGTAACCGAACAGACGGGGCTCAATTTCAGGCGTGATCAAGTCCCTCCTGTCCTTCGTCGAGAAAACAATATGAACGATGATCTTTACCAAGGACTGCGGCATAACGTCGAGAATGATAGCACACGTTGTTCGTCGCCTTCAGCGACGCGGATGGTGGTGAATCGAATACCTAGGGTTCCGCCCTCGGGGGCTGCACCCTAGGTTTTATAGGTTGGTCGCCGTTGGCGACAAAGAGAAAGACGGCCGGAGCCGCCTTTTTTTTGAGTTGAATTCTACGCCCTTACTTTCGTGCGGGCTTCTGCAAAGAACCACCCCGTCACCGAAGCGGTGCCATCCCTCCTTTGTAAGGAGGGGAGTTTTTACGCTCCCGCGCCATGGCATTTTTTGAATTTTTTGCCGGAGCCGCAGTAGCACGGATCGTTGGGTTTCATTTTGGGTGAATCGCGAACGAACGGAGTGTGCCTTGCGGCCTCGGCTCCGGCGGCTTCGGCGGTGCCCATGGCTCCGGTGAAAGCCATGCCGGCGGCCTGTCGATTGGCTCGTTGACGCTCGAGTCGCTCAAGGCGTTCGATCTCGTCCTGCTCGTCGCGGTTAACGATCTCGAGGTTGAAGAGTGCCTTGGTCGTGTTGGTGTCGATGCGGTCGAGCATGTCTTGAAACATATCGAACGACTGTTTTTTATACTCGACGAGCGGATCTTTTTGCCCGTAACCGACGAGGCCGATGCCTTGTTTGACGTGATCGATCGAGAGCAGATGGTCTTTCCACTGACTGTCGATGATGTTGAGCATAATATACCGCTCGTATGCCCGAAGCGATTCGCCGCCGGCCTGCTCTTCCTTCTTGGCATAGGCCTCGGAGGCGACTTTCCAGACGGCTGCCTCGATCTGATCGGCGGTCATCGT
>JAYSZT010000127.1:0-4591 GCA_043737915.1 Acidobacteriota bacterium | reverse complement strand
TCATCGATCAGGTCGGTAACATCGATCAAACCTTTTTCGAGAATATCTATCGCCGGCTCCATAAGCCCGCATCGCGAACCGACGATCGTGATCTCGTCAACCACAACACGGGCAGCCTGCCAGGTCGGTGTTCCGTGAAAGGTGGATTTGAGAACGATCTTTCCGCGCGGTCTAACTAGCTCGACTGCCGTCGCAAACCCCGACTCAGAACCGCTCGCCTCGACCACGACATCAAATTGTCGCGACATCGCAGCGGTTACATCGCCGAGCAGAACTGCCTTCACGCCATTTTTTTCTGCAATTGCGACCTTGTTTTGATGTTTCCCGATTATGGTTACGTTGTTTGATCGCAGCGATAAAGTCATCGCACAGAGCAGGCCAAGTTTTCCGTCACCTATTACGGCGACCTTTGTGTCAGGAAAAATTTCGACTTGCTCGGTAATACCGATCGCAGCCGCGAGCGGCTCGGCAAAAACCGCCTGTTCGTCAGAGACGCTGTCGGGAATTGGCATCAGATTTCTCGACGGGAGAGTGAGAAATTCGGCATGGCAACCGTCTCTGCCAACGATCCCAAGCACGGTGCGAGTTGGGCAATGCCGTGAATCACCGCCTAGACACCGTTCGCAAATACCGCATCCCGCATTGATCTCACCGATCACTCGTTTGCCAACCAGATGTGGAAAATCGAGTGACGCCTCAACGACACCCACAAATTCATGTCCGATCGTTCCCTCAAAACCCGCGTATCCACGAACGATCTCGAGATCGGTGTTGCAAATACCTGACATCGAGACGCGAACGGTCGCCTCCGTATCATTTACGGGTACGGGCACTTCGGCCAAATTTAGTCTCTTATCGCAGAATCTAAGAGCTTTCATAGACCCTTTTCTCATATCCTTCGCATCGAAAATTTACTTTTTGCCTCGCTCTTATTATACTTACGAATCGGCAATAGTCATATTTCACGGACGGTTCAGAACAACTAGAAAGTTATGTATAGAATTATTTTGGCATTATCAGTTTTGGCAGTGGTTGCACTTGGTCTTGCGTGCGGCGGCGGAACGGCCGCACCCGGTTCGAGCGGCGATTCGCCGACAGAGGCTTACAAACGGCTTTATGCCGCTGTTAAGAAGAAGGATGTTGAATCTATAAAGGCTCAAATGACCGCTAAATCGCTTGATTTTGCGAAAATGGCCGCTGAACGGAACAACAAACCGCTCGACGAAGTATTAGCTAACGGTTTCACCGCCACCACATTTGCTGAAAAGATCCCGGAGATACGCGACCAACGCCTGGCAGAAAATATGGGATCAGTCGAGGTTTATAACTCTAAAGACAGCCGATGGGAAGACCTTCCGTTCATCAATGAGAATGGCACCTGGAAACTGGCGGTCGGTGAACTCTTCGCCGGCTCGTTCAAATCTCCTGGCAAAGGGCGGGACGCACTGGAGAAAGAAGCCGCGAACGCCATCAATGGCGGCCCGGTCGCCGGCATCCCGACGGGCCCCAACACGACTGTGACGAACGTTCCGATGAATGCCAACGTCATCGTTCCGAAAGCGGCAACCAACGCCTCTAACGCGGCCGCTGACGCTAAGAAAAAATGATCGAAGCTTCAGTGATCCGAGAAATTATCTCAGTTTACGCAAAACACGGCTGGACACTCCGCCGTGTTTTGCTTTCTAACGCTCTCGAAACTGCAATAAAAACGAATATTCCCAAGTTATTCGCAGATGCGACTATTCAAGGTTCGGATATTGATGCCATATGGGTCTCACGCGAGCGAAATTCGGACGGCACGGCCTGGGAGATCAGGCATCTTAGCTCCGCACCTTACGCGCTGGTCGTCGTTGTCGACGAAACGGCGGACGAATTCGAAGAAATGCTAGCCGACACAGAAGAGCGTTTTCGCGAAACGATTGGCAAACGGAAGTCTGGACACTAGCGGAGTGAGAGTATCTTCTTGACAAGACGGTGTCCGAATAGCAAACTTTAGGAGTTGACACAGAAGTTGACATGATGATGAAAGAATTCGGCACAAGGGTTGAGACGGTATGGGATGGCCTAAGGCCAGTCACTCAAAAACTGATCGTCGGTGCCCTTCAATCCGGCAACACCGTGCCGTCATCAAACGCTTCCCGCAAGTTTTTTTACGATGCTCACGCTGACTGGGAAGTTAGCAGGTTGTTAACCGCCCTCGACGAACAGTCACTCACTCCGGCGATTCGCAAAAACGCATCGAAATTGATCGAGATAGAACTCCTCGCAAACATTTGCGTCCGTGTACTGGAAGATCAAACGGCGTCGGCTGAGGTATTTATTCAACTCGCCGAGCGAGCTCTCAAAGACAACGACTATAACCGACTCGACAAACTCGCCGATCGTCTGACCGAACGATTCTCAGCCGGTGAGATCGCTGAAATAGTCAGGCAAACCGCAACCCCGCAGATCCGGGCGATCGCTTACGAAACTTTGGCGATGTCACCAATCCCAATTATTTTGCCACTGCTCGATGATCCGCTGTACGCCGGCATTGCCGCCGCTGCTCTCGAACAGAAAGCATACGAATTCGATTCTGACGAGGCACGCGACATCTTAGATCAGTTCGACGCGGAAAACGATAATACGGATCGCTAAGACCTGATCGTTTATTTGCTTGGTTTTGTCGGTTTTTTTATCCCAAATCCCCACCGAAACGGCGTCCGAAGGCACGAGCCCCCAAAAGTTCTCACGCCCAACCACATTAAGGGTGCGGCAAATTTATTTTGCCAGCCGCGAGTTGCTTTGACACATTTGTAGAGGCGTTTGTCCGATGCCTTGCGCTCGGCACTCGTTCCGCCAAAGTAATAATCCTTGTCGTGCTCGACACAGCAATCTCGATAATTCCCGTCCGGAAAAAGCGAACAGCCGTCCGACTTAAAATCGGACGGCATAATTCGTGTTTGAGCCGTTTGGCTAACAGCGAACGCCGCGAATGAGGCGATCACGAGAAACGATGTGGCAAGCTTTTTCAGATGCACCCTCACACAACTAACTCGCCGAGACAGCACCTTCGACCTTTGAGGTTTGACGATTCGTGTACATTGGGAACTTTGCCGTTAGTTCGGCAACGTCACGTCTCACCTTCGCCTTAACTTCCTCCGACTCCGGTTCGTGCATGACCGACGCGATCATTTCTCCGATCAACCTCATTTCAGCTTCTTTCATACCGCGCGTCGTTAGTGCAGGCGTTCCGAGACGAATACCTGACGCGATAAACGGCTTATTCGTATCGAACGGGATCGTGTTCTTATTCGCCGTGATATGAACTTCTTCCAGAGCTTTTTCCGCAACTTTACCGGTAATG
Organism: Acidobacteriota bacterium; assembly: GCA_043737915.1. GTDB lineage: Bacteria > Acidobacteriota > Blastocatellia > Pyrinomonadales > Pyrinomonadaceae > OLB17. The sequence goes on along the minus strand of JAYSZT010000127.1, from coordinate 1,245 downwards.
CCTTTACCGTCCATAAATACGTCGACAAGCATCAGATGATTGTCGGTACCGCCCGATACGATACGAAGACCGGAATTGCTCAACGTCTCCGCTAGAACCTTGGCGTTTGCGATTACCTGCTGTTGATAAACTTTGAAGTCAGCATGGAGAGCCTCGCCGAATGCCACGGCTTTAGCCGCGATGATATGTACGAGCGGTCCGCCCTGGATACCGGGAAAAACGCTTCGGTTAATGTCAGCGGCGTACTCTTCGCGACAAAGGATCAATCCGCCACGAGGCCCACGCAAAGTCTTATGCGTTGTGGTAGTGACAAAATCACAATGAGGCACCGGCGACGGATGAAGTCCAACCGCAACCAATCCGGCAATGTGTGCCATGTCTGCCATCAATTTTGCCCCGACCGAACGGGCGATCTCACCCATGCGGGCAAAATCAATTATTCGCGGATAAGCTGAGGCTCCGCAGATGAGAAGCTTGGGTTTCGAGTCTTCAGCTATTCGCTGCAGTTCGTCGTAATCGATGAGCTCTGTATCTTTATTCACGCCGTAGTCGGCGACTTTGTAATTTACGCCCGAAAAATTCAGCGGATGCCCGTGGGTAAGATGTCCGCCGTGAGACAAATTCATTCCCAAGATCTGATCTCCGTGATTGAGCGCAGCTAGGAAAACAGCCATATTCGCCTGCGCTCCGGAGTGCGGCTGAACATTAGCGTGGTCGGCCCCGAATATCTCTTTCGCCCGGTCGATCGCCAGAGTTTCTACGACGTCCGCGAATTCACATCCGCCGTAATACCTTTTCCCCGGATATCCCTCCGCGTATTTGTTTGTGAAAACTGTGCCCGCAGTCTGCAACACTGCCTCGGAAACAAAGTTCTCCGAAGCGATCAACTCAAGCCCGTTTTCCTGCCGCCGAACTTCGTCGTCGATGGCGCCACTGATGATGGGATCTACAACTGATATGTCTGCCGTGAAAAAACTGTTCGTGTTCATAGATGCTTAAAGTAATTTCCTAAAATTGAGTCAGCGGGTGCGATTCTCCGACTTCTTTCATCACTGCCAAATGAATAGAAATTAAATGATATTCGCTCGATCTGAGATTCGCAATATTCCGAAACGGCATCTTGGAAATAGTTCGCGAGAACGCCAATTTTGTAGAGTCAGATATTGCGTACCAAGCGGCTGACTAATTTTAACAATTACGTCGCAACTTGACATTGACGAATCCAAAATGACCTGCCCGTCGAAA